>DASYCL010000248.1:0-2855 GCA_036500245.1 Polyangiaceae bacterium
CGCGACGACCAGCTCGAGCAAGCCGTAGGCGCGCAGTGGGCGCGTCACGCGCGGCGAGAATTTGCCGCCGAAGTGTGCGCCGATCGCGAGCCCGGTCATGAACGCGGCGAGCACCGCGCTCACGGCGTATGCGGTCGAACCGACGATGTAACTCAGGTACTTCGAGAAGCAGAGTTGGTCGACTAGGCCGGTCGCGCCGGAAAGCACGAATAGCGCGAGCGTGAGCGAAAACGGTGGCGCGGAGGAGCCGCTGGGATCACTGGCGCGGCTGTTTTCGAGGCTGGGATCAGCGATTGCGTCCAAGCCGCGGACCATATGGCGACCGAGTGGGGATGGCGAGGCGACCGCGTGAACCGGCCAAAACACCGCGATTTTGCCGAATTCCTCGATTGGAGTCGCGTGGCCGAAATGAGCAGCGCGGAAAACTCGAGTCGCAGCGGGCAGTCTGCCAAGGTTCGTATTCCCGTGGCGCGGAGGTTCTCCCCATGAGCATCGTAAATCTCTCCGTTCAGCGTTGCGCCGACAATCCGATCATCGTTCCTGCGAAGCTCACGGCGAGCTTGCCGGACTTCGAAGTGGTGGGCGTGTTCAATCCGGCAGCGATTCGCGTCGGTGAAGACACCGTGCTGCTCCTGCGCGTCGCGGAAGCACCGCGCAACGTGCCCGCCGATCACGTCGCTTCGCCGATTTATGATCCCGAACTTCGCCGCGTGATCGTGCGCACTTGGCAGCGGAACACGCCGGGACTCGATACCAGTGACAGTCGCTTGGTCGTGGTTGGCCGCGAAACTTTTCTGACTTCGATTTCTCATTTTCGGCGCGCGCGTTCGCGCGACGGCTTTCATTTCGAAGTCGAAGCAGAGCCTGCCTTTTCGGCAGGCCACGCGCTAGAGGCGTTCGGCGTCGAAGATCCGCGCATCACGCGCATCGATGACACGTATTGGATCAACTACACGGCCGTCTCTTCGGCGGGCATCACGACGGCCCTGACTTCGAGCCGGGATTTGGTTTCGTTCGAACGGCACGGCGTGATTTTTCCTCCGCCGAACCGGGACGTCACCATCTTCCCGGAAAAGATCCAGGGCCGCTACTTCGCGCTACATCGGCCGATGCCGGAGGATATCGGCAAGCCGGCAATTTGGCTGGCGTCTTCGCCCGATCTGCTCGCGTGGGGCCAGCACCGTGTGATTGCGTCCGCGCGCGCGGGGCGCTGGGACGATCTCAAAGTTGGTGGCGGCGCAGTGCCGTTTCGCGTGGACGCAGGCGGGCATTCGGCGTGGCTCGCGGTGTACCACGGCGTGACCGCCTCGCCGCTGACGTATTCGCTCGGCGCGCTGCTGCTCGACGGCGATGATCCGAGCAAAGTCCTCGGACGTTCGAAGGAGCCGATCCTTTTTCCGCAAGCCCCCTACGAGCTCAAAGGCTTCTTCGCCAACGTCGTATTCAGTTGCGGGTTGACGGTCGAGGGTGACCGAGTCCGTGTGTATTACGGAGCTTCGGATGGCGTGACGTGCGCAGCGGATCTCTCGCTACGTGAGATTTTAGCCGGGCTCGCGTGAGCGCATGTTTGACTGACTCGAGACACTAGCTCAATGATGCTTCAGCACTTCGACGATGAATTGAAATAGATCGGCGGCAAAGCTCGAGTGCGCGGGTACCGACAACGAATCGAGCGAGAGCGGTGCACCGCCGATCTCGCGTTCGTGAGCCAATGCTCGGCTCTTGCGCTCGGTTTCGCGCACACGCTCGCGCACCAGGCCGCCGGATTTCACGAACTCGAGGATCTGCGGCAATTCACCGACGTCGAACCAAGTGCCGTGCTTGGTGCAGACGTCCACGATCACGCCGCTCGAACCACCGAAGTTCTTCCGGTTCATCATCTGCTGGCAAATCGAGCACGGCCGATAATGCACGCGTTCGCGCGCAATTTTCAGCGCCGGCTTGTGATACGGCGCGTCCGGAAAGGCGAGCGCGGTCATCTCGTATTGTTCGATCAAACTGCGCAAGAGGGCATGTTCGACGAACTGTCCGCCGCAATGCCGGCAAGCGAGCAGAGTTCCGCCGGGTTCGTGCATCGCTTCGAGCGCCTTGCCGCATTCGGAGCAGCGCTTGCCGACGAGCTTGGATTCGACGATCAGCCCGAGCTCGGCGCCGCACCCCGAACAACGGTGCGCGTCCGACATATTCATGTGAAAGCAGCGACTGCAGCGCACGGTCGCAATGCCCGCGCCGCAAAAACGACAGCTCACATCCCCGGCTTGCGCGGGGGCACCACAGACTGAGCAGTTGAACGTCGGCGCTTCGGTCATGCCTCCGCTCAGGATAGCAGGAGGCAGCCGAGCGGCGTGGTGCTTACTGAGCGACGGCTTTGAAGATGTTGGCGTAGTCGAAATTGGCCGTGTCGTTCTGGCTGCATTCACCTTTGCCGCACACTTGGTCGCGCTGGATGTTCCAGAAGGTGAGCAGGCCGAGCTTATTTTGCTGGGCGAACGCCGCCAAATCATGGGCGTCTTGAAGCGTGAAGATTTCGTTGTCGTCGTTTTGGCCGATATCGGGGCAGCCGCCGAGCATGGCCCAGGCTTGCTCGGTCGTGAGCCCTGGGATCAAGGTTTGGAGCTGACCGTTCGCGCCGTTGAGCGACTTGATCGCGATCGGCGCCACCGGCGTGCCGGGATTCATATTGCCGTAGTCCATCACCATCAGATCGACGTGATAGATGCTCACGCCGGCGCCCACCGCACCGGTGATCACCGCACGCGCGCCGTTGTCGAGCCCGTTTTTGTCGGGTTGCAGCGTGAACGACACTTGCACGTGTTTCGAGTCTTGCACCATCTTGAGCGCTTGACCGCGCATGG
>DASYCL010000249.1:0-3887 GCA_036500245.1 Polyangiaceae bacterium
GCATCCGGAGCTTGCGCCCGTGTGCGAAGCGGGAGCGGGCTACGCGCTCGACCCGACACGGACGACTGGCTGGTTCGAGCTGCCGGCGGGCCGCGGCTTTGCGGGCTACGGCTTGTCGCGCGCGCTCCGCATGCTGCTCGACGTGCTCGGCGGCTTGTCCGCGCTGCACGATACGCGTACGCCGAACGGCGAAGCTTTCGTGCACGGTGAGCTGACGCCGTCTTTGATGCGCGTGGATACGCGCGGCGTGCTGCGCCTGTTTCCGATCGCGCCGCGTCATTGGCAAGAGTCTGCGCGCGAACCAGGGCCGGAAATCGCCGGGTATCTCGCGCCGGAGCGCTTGCTCGGGGACGCGATCGATCGCCGCGCGGACGTGTTCAGCGCCGGCGTGCTGCTTTGGGAAGCGCTCGCGGGCCGGCGCTTGTTCGAACACGATTCGCCCGAAGAGATCGTGACGCGCTTGATGGGCGGCAAAGTGCTCTTGCCCGAGCTGCCGCCGGAGTTGGCTTGGGCGATTCCGCTCAAGGCCGTGGCCATGCGCGCGTTGTCGGTCGATCCCGAGCAACGCTTCGCAAATTGCGCAGAGCTGGTCAGTGCGATCGAAGCCGCGGCGCGGATGTGCGTGGCGTCACACGCCGAAGTCGCGGCTCACTTTGCCGCGCCACCGCCATCGCGAATGAGTCCACCGCCGCCGCGTTTTCCGCGACTGCGTGAAGTCGAGGAAGAGTTTCAATCGGCCCACAAATCGAGCTTGTCCGCGCTGGTCGCGCCCGCGGCGCGGCGTGTGGCGGAGGTGTCTGAACTCGAGCTCGAACTGCCGAAGCCGCGCGGCGCTGCGCGTCGCGCGCTGACGACGCTGGCTTGGTTGCTGCTGCTGGCGGCGATCGGCGCTGCGGGTTTCACGCGCCGCGCCGGGTTGCGATCGCTCGCTGAAAATCTGCTCCGGCGTGCGCCCGCAACGTTGCCGCTCGCGCCGACCGTGTCCGTCGCGTCAGAGCCCGCTCCGATACTGACGGTCCCCGCTGCGACGTCCGCTGCGCCGGCCGAAACGGCTGCGCCGGCAGATTCGATCGAAGTGACGCCCGCGGCGCCGGCGGATTCGATCGAAGTGACTCCCGCGGCGCCGGAGCGCGCGAAGCGTGCCCCGCATGTGCCCGCAGCGCGGGACGTGAGAGGTCGTCCGGCGGCAAGACCCGCGGGCGCGCCGCAAGCAAAACCCGCGCCGCGCCCGCGCGACAAGGAAGCCGAGCAGTACGGGATTTGAGCGTTCGCGTTGCGTTCGAGGGCGCGGCTAGGCCGCGAGCTCGCTCAGCGTTTCGGCGATACCGCTCGAAATTTTGAGCGCGGCGAATTCGTCCGCGCGCGTCGTGCCGCGGTTCAAGAGGGCGATCGGCACGCCGAGCCGCGCCGCGGCGCGCGCGAAACGAAAGCCGGAAAAGACCATCAGCGATGAGCCGACGACCAGCAGCAACCGAGCGCGCTCGAGCGCCGCCATCGCCTGCTTGACGCGCTCGGCCGGCACGTTTTCTCCGAAAAACACCAGATCCGGCTTCAGCATGCCGCCGCAGTGCGCGCAGTCGACGATACGGAAGCGATCGTAGCTCGCGGCGTCGAGCTCCGCGTCACCATCCGGTTTGATCACGGCGTGCTCCGGCGCAAACGCCGAGTTCAGCGCCACGAGCTCGGATTGAAGCCTTGCGCGTGAAGTGATGGCCCCACAACCCAAACACTTCACTTGGTCAATCCGGCCGTGCAAATCGACGAGGTTTTCGCTGCCGGCGCGGCGATGCAGGCCGTCGACGTTCTGTGTGACTAAGAGCGAAAGCGCGCCCCGGCGTTCGAGCTCGCTGAGCGCGTGGTGCGCTGCGTTGGGCTTTGCATTCGCCATGAACGAAAACCCGATCATGCTGCGCGCCCAATAACGACGACGCGCCGCGAGCGAGCCGACGAACTCGCGGTATTGCATCGGCTCGCGTCCCTTCCACGCGCCGCGCTCGTCTCGATAGGCGGGAATGCCCGAGTCCGTGCTTACGCCCGCGCCGGTGAGCACGAAGACGTGGCCTTGCGCGATCCGCTCGCGGAGCTCCGCGAGGGCGTCGATCTCGGATGCTGCGCTCGAAATTGTTGAGCTCTCCACGCCGATAGTTGAGCTTAAACTCGTCGTTCGTCAAATTCGGACAGCGTCGCTTGCTCCGTGAAAAGCGAGAAAAACCGGTAAGGCTCGCCCGCGCCGAGCTCAGCCGGCGGCGCTCGCGCTCGTCAGCAGCGTGGTCAAACGTTGGGCGAAGGCGGCCGGATTTTCGAGCGGAGAGCCTTCGGCGATCAGCGCTTGGTCGTAGAGGAGCTCGATCCATTCGGCGACGTGACCCGGATCTTCGCGATCGCGGCGCTCCAAATTTTGGATCAGCGGATGTGCCGGGTTCAGCTCCAAGATCCGCTTCTGTGCGGGCATGCCCATTTGTCGCGCCATCATCAGCCGTTCGATGTGCGGCGCAATGCCGCCTTCGGGCACGACCAAGCAGACCGGTGAATCGGTGAGTCGATTGGAGAGTCGCACTTCGCCCACCTTGCTCGCGAGCACGGCCTTGAAGCGCTCGACCAGCGGCTCGGCTTGTTTCTTCTGCTCACTCTCGGTGGCGCGCTGTTCGTCGGTGAGTTCTTCTTCGCCGAGCTCGAGATTTTCACCCATCGCCGAGACGAGCTTCTTGCCCTCGAACTCGCCGAGGCTCGCGACCGCGAATGGATCGACTCCATCGGTCATGAACAGCACTTCGTAGCCGCGCTGTTTCAAGGCTTCGAGGTGCGGGCCCGAATCGAGCAACGCGCGCGAGCTGCCGGTCGCGTAGTAGATCGCTTTTTGCCCGGACTTCATGCGCGAGACGTATTCGGCGAGCGTGGTGAGCCCGGTCTCGGTCGAAGACTCGTAGCGCACGATTTTCGCGATTCGCTCGCGGTGCTCGCTCTCGAAGTGAAGCCCCTCTTTGATTACCGCGCCGAAGTCACTCCAGAATTTGGCGAACAGCGCCGGGTCCTTGCCGGCTAGTTCCTCGATCATGGCTAGCGAGTGATTGACGACTTGCTTCCGGATCACGCGCACGAGCTTCGAATCCTGCAAAATCTCGCGCGAGACGTTGAGCGGCAGATCCTCGGAGTCGACCACGCCGCGGATGAAGCGCAGGAAATTCGGGAGCAGCTCCGCGCAGTCGTCCATCACGAACACGCGTCGCACGTGCAAGCGAATGCCGTGCTTGGCCGCGGGATCGTACAAGTCGAACGGCGCGTGCTTCGGTAGGAACAACAGACCCGCGAAGAGCTGGGTGCCTTCGACCTTGAAGTGGCGATGCGCGAGCGCCGGCTCGTAATCGTGCGTCAAATGGCGATAAAATTCGTTGTATTGCTCTTCAGTGACTTCGCTCGGCGAGCGCTGCCACAGCGCGCTGGCCTGGTTGACGCGTTCGAAGCTCGGCTCTTTCGCCGCGTCGTCTTGGCCTTTGGCAGCGATTTTGAGCTCGATCGGATGCCCGATGTAGTCCGAGTAGCGTCGCACCAGCTCGCGCAGGCGACCTTCGCTCAAAAACTCTTTTTGATCTTCTTTGAGGTGCAGCACGATGCTCGTGCCGGCTTCGGTGCGCTCGGCCGGCTCGATCGAAAACGACTCTTGTGCGTCCGAGCTCCAGCGATGCGCGCCGGATTCGCCGGCATGGCGCGAGATCACATCCACGCGATCCGCCACCAAGTACGCGCTGTAAAAACCCACGCCGAATTGCCCGATCAACTGCAAGCCCTGATCGCTGGCTTCTTTGGCCTTGCTCACTTTGTTCAAGAACTCGCGTGTACCGGAACGCGCGATCGTGCCGAGGTTTTGCTCGAGCTCCGCCACGCTCATG
>DASYCL010000250.1:0-3526 GCA_036500245.1 Polyangiaceae bacterium
GCTGAATCGCAAAGCGCTCGTTCGGACCATACACCGCAGTCTGCTCGTGTAAGAGCGCGAGGTAAGCCCTGAGTAGCGACAAATTCACCGCGTCCACGCGGCGAAGCACGGCATACATTTGATCCACGAACTCGATTGGCAGCGGGCGCCCGAGCTCGCTGTAGAGCTCGATCGTGTAGTCGATCCACTTGCCGCGCGCAGTGGCTTCAGCGAGCTTACCGGCGTAAGTCGCGGCGCGCATGACCACGCGCACCGCGGGCTCGCGGCCGCGCTTGACCTCGAGCAAGACATTGTTCAGCGCCGTGGAGAGCACGCGTTCCGCTTCGTCCCCGCGGCCGAGCGCGAGCACTTTGTCCGCCACACCGCCGAGTAGCTCGAGCGCCTCCTCGCGGTGCGTCGCTTCTACTTCGGGCATCTTCAAATCGGCTTTGCTCGTCGGTCCCGCATTCTGCGTGTTCGCCACATCCGGCGCGACACGCAGACCGTGCAATGTCTCCGCCGTAAATCGCTCCGCCGGGCGCGCGGCAGCCGGGCGCGGGACGGCGTGCAGCGTGAACTGTTGTTTGCCGACCTGCAGCAGATCGCCCGGGTTGAGCGGCTGAGTGCCGGAGACGCGCTGGCCGTTGACGAACACGCCGTTGGCGCTGCCGAAGTCCTCGATCAACGCGCGGTCGTCACTGACCACGATTTGCGCGTGACGCCGGGACACGAGCCCATCATCGAGCACGAGGTGGCAGCTCGAGCTTCGCCCGATTAGAACCTCGCCGGGTCGGAGCTCGAAGGTACGACCCTGAAACTCCAGCCAAAAGCGCTGCGCAGAGAGCGGCGCAGCCATGGCCTGCGCCGGCTGCACGACTTCATGCTTGGAGTTTCGATCGGAATCCAATATTTCGAACGATAACCGGCTCTCGCCGGCCAGTCGAGCCAACACCGCCATACATCCAGGCAAAACGCGGCATTCCGCGGCGAGCGCAGAGCTCGAGGACAAATCCGCTGCGACTATTTTGCAGCGGCGAGCCGCTCGAGCCCTTCGAGTCGATTGAGCAGGAAGCGGTCGGCCGGCCCGAAGTTGCTCGTCTGCTCGCGCAAGGTTTCGATGTACTCGCGGAGCACACCGAGGTTCACCGTCTTCACTTTGCGGAGCACCGTATAGAGCTCGTCGACGATCGGACCAGGACACGGGCGGCCGAACGCATTGTGCACACGAAAAATGTAGTCGACCCAGCGCCCGTTGCTGGTCGCGCTCGCGAGCTTGAGCGCATAGTCGCACGCGCGTTCGAGCGTCTCGGCCGGAACGCCTACGCCGCGCTGCACATCGGTCAATAGTTGATCGAGCTGTTCGAACAAGAGCTTCTCGGCCTCGTCACCTCGCCCCATCGCGAGCGCCTTGTCCGCCAAAATGCCGAGTAAGCCAAAGGTCGCGACGCGCTGAGTGGGCGCTTGAATCAGGGTATCCGCCGGCACGTCGCGACGCGACATCACGACCATCTCTTGGCTGCCGATCGCGATCTGATCGCCGTGCGCGAGCTTGCGCTTGCCATCGATGCGATCGCCGTTCACGCGCACGCCATTGCGACTGCCGAGATCGGCGACCACGACCGCTTCGGAACTGACCGTGAGCGTCGCGTGATTGCGCGACACCAGCGGGTCATCGAGCGAAAGCCCGCAATCCGCCGCGCGACCAATCACGAACTCACCCTCCGGAAGCTCGATCTCGTGATGGTTGTAGCGCAGCGAGTGCCTCATGCACCCGCAGGCTCCGAGTCGCCCAGCGCCTCGATGCGCTCGAAGCTCTCGCGATCTTCGTGACGTGGGCCGCCGCGCGAGCTCACGCTCTCGACGACGCGCCGGGCCGCGGGCGCGAGCGAAGTGCGCTCGGACGGTGGCAAAGTGATCAAGCTCTGGCCGACCGCGCGCGGCGGCACGATGCCGATCGAAGCGTAGACCGAGAGCAACCATTTGCCCCACGTCGCATCGCCGCGCTGAGCGGCGAGCGTTGCCGCGGCGTCCGCGACTGCGTCGAGCGTCGGGCGTTCGACGGGCTTGCCGTCGCCGATGCGCTGTTCGATGCCGAGGCGTGCGTGGGACAAAATCCGCTCGATGTCCTCGGTGCGGCCGAGCGATTCGGCGCGGCGTAGCGCGTCCACCACCAAATCGAGGCCCCAGTCGCGCGACGAGCTCGGCGCGCCTGCGAGTGTGTCTTCCTCGTTGCGATCATTCGAACCGCACGCGGGACACTCGACGAGCTCGAGCGGATACGGATGGCCGCACTCGGCGCAGTGACACATGAAGCCCGTGGTGCGCCCGAGCCCCGAGCTCTTCAGCGGCATCGGTGCACCAGCGCAAAACACCATTTCCTGCGTGCCGATGCGCACGCGATCGCCGTCCGACAGCACTTTCACGCCCTGCACGAGCACGCCGGCGACCAGCACGCCATTGCGCGAACCGAGATCTTCGATCGTTGCGCGCTCGCCAGCGATACGAATCCGCGCGTGCTCGCGGGACACGAGTGGATCTTCGATCGTGACCTGACAGGTCGCACTGCGACCGATGACCGTGTCGCCTTGTGGCAGATCGATCTCTTGGAGCAGAAACCGAAGTCGAAAACGAGCCAGGGACATCGCGCTGTGGAAGTAAAAAACGGAACCACAAGCGTAGTCCCTGGGCACCCGCTCAGTCAAAGCTATGCTGTGTGTCCATTCTGCTCGGGGCCTGAGTGCACGCTTCCGCTACTTTCTCCGACATCTCTCACACCCGCACCACCCCGCACATCGAGCGCTTCGAGCTCACGTCGAACGCCAAGCTCGGATCTTGGCCGCGAGGCCAAAAAGAGCCGGGGCGCAACGATCGTGCCCGGCCAAAGTGCGCAATTGCGAGAGCACGCACTCGTCGCGCTCCGCGAGTGCGTTGGCACTCACGCGCGGAGTGGAAGCCCAAATGACGAACAGCGCGCATTCGGGTTTTGACCCGCGCTGCGCACCGTTCGTGCACTCGTGCCGCGGGGGGTCGCCCCGCGCGTCGCCGATTAGGCTTTGAACTTCTTGACGAAGTCGGCGAGCGTCGCCACCGATTCACGCGAGACCGCGTTGTAGATCGACGCGCGGAAGCCGCCGACCGAGCGATGGCCCTTGAGGCCTTCCATCTTCAGCTTCTTGGCTTCGGCCAAGAATTCGGCTTCGAGCTCGGGCGTCTTCGCAGTGAAGACGACGTTCATCGTCGAACGCGAGTCCTTCTCGACCGGGCACTCGAAGATGTCCGAACGCGAGTCGATCGCGGAGTAGAGCAGCGCTGCTTTCTCGCGATTGATTTTCTCCATCGCCGTGAGGCCGCCGTTCGCTTTCACTTCCGCGAGAACGTTGCGCAGCATGTAAACCGAGAACGTAGGCGGCGTGTTGTAGAGCGAGTTGTTCTCCACGTGCGTGCGGTATTGGAAGATCACCGGGATGTCCTTGCGACCGGCTTCCACCAAATCCTTGCGCACGATCACGACGACGAGACCGCTCGGGCCGAGGTTCTTCTGCGCGCC
>DASYCL010000251.1:0-2625 GCA_036500245.1 Polyangiaceae bacterium
CGTGCAAAATCCAGGGAACGAAGCGCGCTCGAACCCGAAAATCCGCACCGGCGCGGGGGTTGGCAGGATTCGCCGTCTCGCCGAAGCCGAATTCATCTGTTAAATTCAAAGTCCCATGATGGCCGAAGTGATTAACTGGGACGAGTCGGCGACGGTCAGCGGACAGCCGGTGCGCGCCGAAGAAGCGTGGCACGTCGCGATTTCGCCGGACGAAGTCAAAGTCGTTTCGCTCGATCAGCTCGACGACATGTTCCGGCTGTCCATCGTCGATGCCGAAACCAAGGTTTGGCAGCAAGGCATGAGCGAGTGGGTCTCGCTCGGCGAAGTCGCGGGCCTCGAGAATGAACCCGCGCCACTGCCGAAGCGCACGCATCCGAAGCCGCCATCTCCGCGCTCGGCACCGCCGCCCGCGGGGTTCTACGCGGAGCCGCTCCAACCGGTGGCTTATGCCGCGCCGTTGCCGTCTCTCGCGCCGATCGCCAGCGTGCGGCCGTTGGTCGTGAGCCACAACCCGTACTCGCCGTATTCGATGCCGCAAAAGGGCGGCGCGTTCGGGCGCTTCATCATCGGGCTTGCGCTGATTTCCGGGGTTGGGGTTTCGCTCTATCGCAACGAAGTGCTCAGAGACGCGGCGCATTCGCTGCATCAAGACGGCATCTACGCCCGACTGGAACAGAAACTCGGCGGGCCTTCGTTCGGCACGCTGCGCGCGGTCGAGCAGAGCGCGGCGAGCATGAGCTCGGACGCGCTCGGCTTCCCGAACCTCGCAGGCAGCGCAACGAGCGGCGCGGCGAAAACGCCGAGCGAGAGCGGCGCGCTTGCCAACGCCGTTTCAGCGCCCACGCCCAAACCAACCGAGACGAGTGCGAGCACGAATGGCGGCGCAACGACGCCGGTCGTGTCGCTCGAATCGCTCGGCACGGAGAAATCCGGCGCCGCGAAGGCCGATGCGAAGACGACGACCGCGAGCACACCCGCGCCGGTTGCGAAAGCGGCGGTCGCGGCGAGCTTCGTGACTCCGGTCGCGAAAGCCGCGCCAGTCGCGAAAGCCGCGCCAGTCGCGAAGGCCGCTCCAACGCCGCCCGAGCCGAAGCCGGCAAAGGTCGAGAAGCCAGCGCCGGCAGTTCCGGACAAACCGGAGTCGGAGATGTCACCGCGCGAACGCTTGAACGCCGCGATCGCGAAATCGATGAGCGGCTCGAGCGCGAGCAAGAAGAGCGGCGGGAAGCTCTCGACGGGGCTCAAGGGCTCGGGCGAGTATGATCCGTTGAATCCGAAATTGTGAGCTGAGGTTCACTCACGTTTCCTGCGCGTTTGCGGCGCTGCACGCTCCGTAGCGCTTGGCCGCCCGCGCTACTAGACGCGCGACTGGCGCCTGTTCGGTCAGACTCGCGTTGGGGTATGGCTACTCACTTAATCCGTGATCAGCCGCGCGAATCTGAAGCTTTGTTTTACTTCCGGGCATGCGGCTGAAATCCTTCGCGCGCGCTTCGGCGCGAAAGAGCGAAAGAAGAGAGAAGTGATGAGCAGGCAGAGAAAAACCGGCCATTCGCGCATCTCGCGCGCGGTCGCGCCCGACAAGACTTGGGCTCGCCCGCCCGGAAACAATACAAAGCAGCAGACTCGCGCGGCTGATCACGGTTTTCGAAAGACAGGCGACCCCACGAGAACTGACCGAACAGGCGCCAGTCGCGTCGCTCGACGCGCGAGCGGCCGAGCGCGGTGCGCGCGCAGGGCCAAGATATCCAAACAGCTTCAGCCTTCGGCCAGCACCCTACGAAAATAAGCCACCGTTTCCTTCAAACCATCCTCGAGCTGCACTTTCGGCTCCCAGCCGCCGAGCTTTTGCTTGGCCAGATCGATGATCGGCTTGCGCTGCTTCGGGTCGTCTTGCGGCAGCGGCTTGTGCACGATCTTGGATTTCGAGCCGACCAACTTGAGTACTTTTTCGGCGAGCTGCAGCATCGTGAACTCGCCCGGGTTGCCGAGGTTGATTGGGCCGGTGAAGCCCTTTTCGGTTTCCATCATGCGCAGCATGCCTTCGACCAAGTCGTCCACATAGCAGAACGAGCGTGTCTGCTGGCCATCGCCGTAGATGGTGATGTCTTCACCGCGGATGGCTTGGACGATGAAGTTCGAGACCACGCGGCCGTCGTTCGGGTGCATGCGCGGGCCGTAGGTGTTGAAGATGCGGATGACTTTGATGTCCGTGCCGTGCTGGCGGTTGTAGTCGAAAAACAGCGTTTCGGCGCAGCGCTTGCCTTCGTCATAACAACTGCGAATGCCGATCGGATTTACTTTGCCCCAGTAGGATTCGGGCTGCGGATGCACTTCTGGATCGCCGTACACTTCCGAGGTCGAAGCTTGCAAGATGCGCGCTTTGACGCGTTTCGCGAGCCCGAGCATGTTGATCGCGCCGTGCACGCTCGTCTTCGTGGTTTGCACGGGATCGAATTGGTAGTGCACGGGCGAAGCCGGGCAGGCCAAGTTGAAGATGCGCCCAACTTCGACGTAAAGCGGGAACGTCACATCGTGGCGCATGACCTCGAACAGCGGATGCGACAAGAGGTGCTTCACGTTCTTCTTCGTGCCCGTGAAGTAGTTGTCGACGCAAAGTACGTCGTG
>DASYCL010000252.1:0-2603 GCA_036500245.1 Polyangiaceae bacterium
AAGCCGGTATCCGCAGTGTACCAAGTCGCGAGCGGCACCATCCCAGCGGTCGCGCGATCGCGCAGTGTCGTGTCCCAAGGCGGGATCGGCGCGCCGCCGCCGGTTCCGGCCGAGCCGCCCGCGCTCACGCCGCCCGCGCTCACGCCGCCGATTCCACCAGATCCGGAGACCTCATTCGCGCCGCCGCTCCCACCCGCGCTAGCGGCGCCGAGCGCGTTCGCGCCGCTCTGCGTCGAACTGCCGCCGACGCCGGCGCTCGTCGCGCCGGCAATTTCACTCGAGCCGCTGTTTCCGGCTATTCCGCCGCCCGATCCCGAATCGCTACCACAACCTTGCAGAGTGAGAGCGATGCCGACACCGGAGGTCAAAAACCAAAAGAACTGCGATCTGCGCGCGACCATCGGGCCCTAAATGTCCGCGCGCGGGACAAATGGTTCAAAAACTAGAATTGTTTTGGGGCCGGGGCCCCGAAACCTGAGGGTGGGGCCCTGCTGGATTACGCGCTTCGTGATCCCCCGAGGGGGACACCCCAGCGGGGCGGGAGCTGCGCTCCTGATGGAGCAAATCTAGAAGTCAGCTCATTCATGAGCTGGCTTCTAGTGCATCAGGCCGTGCTTCTTCATCAGTGCGGGTAGCCGCTCGGGGATGATCTTTCCGACCAATGCGCCCACTTCGCCCGAGATGTTGGGCAATTCGCGCACGAGCTTCGCGCCGGTCGGCGTTTTGTAGAAGTTGATGATGTCTTGGAGCTCGCTGTCTTTGAAGCGCTCGCCGTAAACCTTGGAGTTGAACTGAAGCATCTCGTCGTAGGGCAACGCTTCCATCACGACCGCGGTCATCTCCTTTTGCGTCTTCGCGTCCGCTTGCTGTCCCATGGCCTGCATCATGCTGTCCATCATCTGCTTGACCATGGCTTCGTAGGTGCTCTTGCTGAGCACCATGCGCGACAGCTGCATCGCGACCGAATCGGACGAAGCCGCGCGCGCGGTCGGCAGCGAATCCGTCGCTCCAACTACGCCGAGACCCAACGCTAGAGCCAGTACGCCGACCATCATTCGTTTCATCTGTTTGCTCCTCCCGATCCTGGCGCACTCAGCCATGATTCCGAGATCGAGTCTAGCGGCTCCGCTCTCACTCACGGCATGAGCGGCATTTGCGTCGTGTAATCGACGAAGTTCCCACTCAGCATCAAGAGCGACAGGACCGTCCAAGATTCGTCGTAATACTCGCCGCCAACCAGCAAATTCATTGACGCGACGTCGTCGTAGCCCGCTTGCACGAAGCTTTGATACGTCGCACTGCTCATCGCGCCGACGGTCGCGGGCCCGACGAATGCCGCCGATTGTCCGGAAGTATTTTGCGGCTCGGGCGCGCCACTCAATTGATAGCCGTCGACGATGCTCTTCGCGCCGATGCCCGCGAAGAATTGGCTCGTCTTCGCCACGTAGGCTTGTGCGCGTGGTTCGTTGTTCATGCAGTAGTCGAGCCCGATGCGAAATGGTGTCCGGCACGAATCATATTGATAGTTCGTGGGCGCGGTTTGCATGTCGCCGAACACGCCGGAGTTCGGCACACCGTCACTCGTGCTCCAGGCGGGTACAAGGCCGTTCGATAGGTTGCCGTTGGTCGTGTTGAGTAAATTCGTGAGCGTGTCGTACACGGTTTGAACCACTTGATCCCAACCGTCGTTGCCCGTCGCCGTCGCGAACGCGCGATAATACGAGGGCGCGAAATACGAAGCGTTCACCGTCGTCCAGTCGCCCCAGGTGTCGCCCGGTTTTACGAGCTTGAGTTGGTAGATTTCGTAATCGTACACGAGCCCGATTTGCTTTTTGGCGACGTTCAAATACGTGTCGCCGAGCGTGCCGGTCGTGCCCCACTGGCGATCGGCCATCAAGAGCGCCCAGGCCATGTCTTCGTCGGCGTCCGTCGCGGCGCCGGTACCGAGACGCGTCATGCCGTCTCCGCTGATGTACCAATCCATCAGACCGTTTTGGCCGAGCCAGATTTGCTCGTACTTCCAGAGCTCGTCGAAGAGCGTCTGATCATTCATGTACACAGCCAAAATCATGCCGTAACCGATGCCCTCGGATACGGTCGAGTTGGGGTCGAGTCCCGGATCGTTCGGGCGCTGCACGCGCATGTGCCCGCCCGCGCCGTTCGAGGTGATCGTGTCAGCTTTCCAACGTTGATAGGCCGTGAGCACGTCGCTGTTTTTGTAATTCGGATACGTGCAGAGCGTGCTCTGACGGTTCTGCGGGAATGGAAACTTGGCGCTCGCGGTCGCGGGAGTCGGACCACGCACGTCCGCCGTGCCAGCCGTGCCAGCGCTGCCCGCGCTCGCTCCGCTGCTGCCGGCAATGGTCGAGCTGCCGCCGCTGCCGCCATTCGTGACGCTCGCGCTGCCACCGCTTTGCGTCGAGCTTCCGCCGAGCGATGCGCTGCCGGCTTGGCCGTTCGCGCTGCCTCCGTTCGAATACTGCGGTGACCCTTCCGAGCCGTTCTCTGCCTTCAAGCACTGAGTCAATAAGAGCGTCGGCGCGAGCAACACGGCTGCTCCGCCGCGACGAAATTGCATCGCGTTCACGATCGAAATGTAGCGT
>DASYCL010000253.1:0-11685 GCA_036500245.1 Polyangiaceae bacterium
CGAAGTTCTGCCAATCGATGCGCGCGGGGTTCAAGACGACGTGCGCGTAGTTGCTCGGGAAGACGCGATCGTCGCCGAGAAAGAACGTGCGCACGCCCATGTCGGGTTGGGCGGCGACCGCGGTGAGCTGGAGCGGCACACATGGCTCGTTGCCGGCGTATTTGAAGACGAGCGGGTGGATTTCGCTCACGTCCGCGCTGGTCGTCAATTTGCTCGCCGCGAAGACGTAACTTTTGTCGACGTACTTTTGCAGCAGATCGGGCGCGTTCGGCACCGTTTGATAGCCGTTGCTGTTGAGCCAATCGGTGACTTCTTGCGCGGTGCCCCCTTGCAGCACCACGACGTCGAACGAGCCGACGGTCTTTTCGAAGACCACGGTCGGACCCGTGTCGATGCTGGAAGATCCGCCGCTGCTGACGCCGAGGACCGCACCGCCGGCAGTCGCAGAACCGCCGAAACCGCCGTTATTGCCGCACTGATCGAATTGACTCGTAAAGCCGTAGCTCGGCACGGTGCCTTGCAAGAGCGCATTGAACAGGAGCTGCGAGCCGACAGTCACGTCCGGCACTTTCGGCATCGGGACGATCCAAGCGAAGCGCGTCGCGCCGCCCATGTATTGAATTTGGATGTGGGCTTCGACGGTGTTGCCGTCGAGCACGAAGAGCACGTTCTCGCCGGTTTGATTCACCGGCAGCGCCGAGGGTCCGGAGTCGCAGAACGTGCCTCCACACGCTCGCGCATCGCGCGAACTGGACGCACTGAACAAACCCAAAAAACACACGCCCAATGTCGCGACAGTTCGTTTCATCATCGTCCCCTACGGTTGATGTTTGGTCGGGCGAGGGCCCAGCCAGCCGTGGCTGTAGAGCAACGTTCGTGCCGCGGAATAGCCAGAAAATCGCGGGCAATTGTCAGCGCAACGCGCGGACGATTGTGCCAAACGCTGCCAGGCACGGCCGTCCCCTGATCGATCGGTCGCGCTTGGACCAGCGGCGGGTCGACTCGATCCGTAGTGTTTCCAGGCTGTCTGCGCGAAGCGTGCCGCTGGTACGAGAGCTGCACCAGCGAGCGGCATGAAGCAGGGTGTGATCTGGGGTGTCGCTTGCGGCGGCCTATGGACGCTCGCCGCGTGCAGCTCGCCCGCGCACGACTCGACAGCGGCACCGGTCGCCACGCCGATGCCCGGCAAAGTGACGACCTTCGTCGGCGACGGCACGCAAGGCTTCGACGGCGATGGACACGCGCCGCTCGCGAGCTGGCTCGATGAAGCAACCGAGCTCGGCTTCAGCGCCGATGGCACGCTCTACATCGACGATTGGAACAATCACCGCATTCGCTGCGTGGCCGCGAACGGCACACTCGACACGATGATCGGCAGCACCCTTCCCGGCGATTGGCCTTCGGGCACGCCGCTCACCGACTCGGTCACGGGCAGCGCGCTGGGCATCAATCATCCACTCGATCTTGCCTTCGAGGCCAATCAGAAAATCCTGATCGCCGGCTGGCACAATCACAAGCTATTCGAGCTCGATCCGACGACGGACGCCGTGCGCGTGCTGGCGGGCGGAAACAAGCCCGGCTACGCGGGCGACGGCGCGGCCGCGCAAGCCGCGCTCTTGAATTTCCCATCTTCGATCGTGATTGCAGCCGACGGCGGCATCCTATTTTCCGATCAGCGAAACAACGTCGTGCGCAGGCTGGCGCCCGACGCGATCCAAACGATTAGCACCATCGTGGGCGTGAAAGCGCCGGCCGCGTTTGCCGGCGATGGCGCCGCGGCGAGTGCGGCGAGCCTCGCGCTCGCGCCGTACGACGAAGCCGGCGGCTCGGACAATCCGCCACCGGGCGGCATGCTGGCGCTCGATGACGACCAGAATTTGTATATTTCGGACACCTTCGACCATTGCATCCGGCGCGTGAGCCCGGGCTCCGATGGCGTCATGGGCGCCGGCGATCCGAGCGAAGAAATCATCACGACGTTTGCCGGCACTTGCGGAACGTCGGGCATGAGCGCGGACGGGGACGCAGCGTCGATTCAATTCAACACGCCGCGCGACATCGAGATCCATGACGGCGCTTTGTTCATCGCGGATTCGGAGAATCATTTGATTTGGCGGGTCGATCTGGGGACGAGCCACGCTGAACATTGGGTCGGTACAGGGCAGCCCGGGAGCGGCCCAGAAGGCAGTGATCCGCTGTCATTTGCACTGAATGGCCCTTACGGACTCGGCTTCGACGCGGCCGGCAATCTCTTGATCGCAGACACGCTCAACAACCGCATTCGGATCTTGTGGCAATGACGCATTCTCTTTCATTCCGTGCCTCCGCTACATCACTGCTCGCCGCAATCTGCGTGCTGCCGGCGTGCGGCAGCGCTGAAGCGACCGCGAAATCGACGAACCCGTTGGTTTCCGGCGACATCACGACCGTGATTGGCACCGGACAGAACGCGACCGATCCGGTCTACAACGCGCAAGGCAAACCGAACGGAGTCGAGCCACTCCAGGCACGGCTCGGCGAGCCGCTCGACGTGAGCTTCGCGCCGGACGGCTCGCTCTACGTGCTCGATTGGAACAGCCACAAGATCCGGACGATCGAGGCCGATGGTTTGCTTTATCCGTTCGCGGGCACCGGCGTCGAGGGCGACGCGTGCGAGTCGGGCTACGACGCGGGCGCGTGTCCCGCGCTGCAAGCGGAGCTCAATCACCCGGCAGATATCACCTTCGCGGCCGACGGCAGCGCTTGGATCGCGGCTTGGCACAACGCCAAAATCAAGACCGTCGATATGACGACGATGATGCTCCACGATGCTTGCGGCAGCGGCACGCGCGACTACTTGGGCGACGGCGGCCCCTGTTTCGGCGCGGACGGCGCGCAGCTCGTCGCGCTCGATCTCCCGAGTAGCGTCGCGTTCGACAGCGCGGGCAACCTGTTCATTTCCGACCAGTCTAACCAAGTCGTTCGCCGCATCGGCACGGACGGCATCGTGAGCACGGTGGCCGGCAGCTGCCCCAAGGGCGGCTTTGGTTGCCCCGGAGGCGAAGGCTACGTCGGTGACGGCGGGCCCGCGACGACCGCGATGCTCGACAATCAAGTCGGCCAAGCGGCGCTGCCGGACGGAAAAGTCGCGTTCGACGCCGCAGGCGAGCTCTTCATCGCCGACACTTACAATCACGTCGTGCGCCGCGTGCTACCCGGCTCCGACGGCATCATCGGCAGCGGCGATCCGAGCGAAGAGATCATCGACACGGTCGTGGGCAACGGCGCTCAGGGCTTCGCCGGCGACGGCGGACCCGCGAAAGACGCCGAGCTCACCTACCCGACGGACATCGCGTTCGCGCCCGACGGCACGCTCTACATCGCCGACCGCGGCGCGCATTGCGTGCGTCGCGTCGACACGCAGCAAATGATCTCGACCGCTGCGGGTCAGTGCGGCACCTCCGGATCGACCGGCGACGGCACGCAGGCCACGCTCGCATTGCTCAACTCGCCGTTCGGAGTCGCGGTCGACGCGAGCGGCGCGCTCTTCATCGCGGACACGCTCAACTATCGCATTCGCAAGGTCCTGCCCTAACGGCTGAAAAGCTCGCAATTTCCGCCGTTTCCGCGCCGAAACGCGGCGCACGCTGGGCCGAAGAGGCTGAGCCGGATCGCCCCTTCCCGTAGGCCGGTTTCATTGCTAGGTTCCGCGCCGTTCAGAGGGCCGGCGAGTGACGCCTGCCGCGAAAAAGCTTTCGGGGAGACCCCCCGCCATGGAGTCACGATGAGCAGCTATCTCTTCACGTCCGAATCCGTTACCGAAGGCCACCCGGACAAAGTTTGCGACGCCATCTCGGATGCCGTGCTCGACGCCGCGCTCGCGGGCGACAAGTACAGCCGCGTCGCGTGCGAGACGCTGTGCAAGACAGGCTTCGTGGTGATCGCCGGTGAGATCACGACCAAGAGCAGCATCGACTTCGGAAAGATCGCGCGAAAGACGATCAAAGACATCGGCTACACCAGCTCGGACATCGGCTTCGACGCCGACACCTGTGGCATCTTGATCGCGGTCGAGCCGCAATCGCCGGACATCTCTCAGGGTGTCACCGAAGGCCAAGGCTTGTTCAAGGATCAAGGCGCGGGCGACCAAGGCCTGATGTTCGGCTACGCCTGTGACGAGACGCCGGAATTGATGCCCGCGCCGATCATGTACGCGCACACGCTGTCGAAGACGCTCGCCGCCGTGCGCAAGAAGAACGCAGTCGATTTCCTGCGCCCGGACGGCAAATCGCAAGTCACCGTCGAGTACGAGAACGACGCGCCGAAGCGGATCGAAACCGTCGTCGTCTCGACGCAACACTCGCCGGACGTGAAGCACAAAGCCTTGAAAGAGGCGATCATGGAGCTCGTGATCAAAAAGAGCCTGCCGAAGCACTTGCTCGACAACAAAACCAAGTACTTCGTGAACCCGACCGGTCGCTTCGTAGTCGGCGGACCATGCGGCGACGCGGGCCTCACCGGCCGCAAGATCATCGTCGATACCTACGGCGGCATGGGCCGTCACGGCGGCGGCGCTTTCAGCGGCAAAGACCCGTCGAAAGTCGATCGCTCGGCTTGCTACTACGCGCGCTTCGTCGCTAAAAACATCGTCGCGGCCGGCCTGGCCAAGCGCTGCGAAGTGCAGGTCGCCTACGCGATCGGCGTCGCGCAACCGATGGGCGTGTACGTGCACAGCTTCGGCACCGGCAAAGTCGACGACCAAAAACTCGCCGACTACGTGATCAAAAACTTCGACATGCGCCCGCGCGCGCTGATCGAAGAGCTCGACCTCTTGCGCCCGGTCTACCAACCCACGTCGAGCTACGGCCACTTCGGTCGCAGCGAATTCGCCTGGGAAAAGACCGACCGCGCCAAGAAGCTCGCGGCCGATCTCGGCGGCAGCGTCGTCAAGTCGGTGAACGGCGCGAAGTCGAACGGCGCCGAAGCGCCCGCGGCCGCGAAAAAATCGCGCGCGAAAGCCCAAGCGCGCGCCTGAGCGCTGTAAGTCTCTTTCGGGACTGACTCGCGCGCGCAGCGACGCAGCGTCGACGCAAAAAAACCCGCTGAGCTCTCGGGCTCGGCGGGTTTTCTGTTTTTGTTTGGGGGTGCTCCTGTGCGACTCGGTTCGTAAAGAAAAAACTGAGCAATTCGCGGGCGCGCCTGGCCGATGGACGGCAGAGCGAGGAAAAGTCCATGCCCGATCCAGTTTCATCCCTCAGTTCCAACCCTTCACCAAACGCCTGCATCGACGACGACGGCGTCAGCGCGAACGAATGCACGGCGCCACCAACGCCTACTTCGACCAGTGCGAGCCAGTCGCTGATCAGCGAGCCCGAGCCGGACACAGGCTCGACACCCAACGCAGTGAAGACTCTGATTGCGCAGTTTACGCCGAGGCGACCGGGCTTGGCCAATGGCGCCGCGATCGGGCGCGACTCGAACGCTGTCGGCTATAGCTACGATGGTCCGACGCCGGATGGTGACTCGCACCGCTCCGTCAAAGCCTTCGTGAAAACGACGAACGATTCGGGCGCGAACCTCGAAGTGCTCGGCATGTCGGAGCAAAGCGGCCTCGATCAGGATTTCGAGCTCACGACGATGCGCGGCTCGCTCGCGCTGTCGCACGCAGGCTACGGCCTTTCGGTCTCCGCGGACGCGCTGACCGCACGCGCCAACTTGGGCGAGCACAACGACGACGGCAGCATCGGAGGGAACCTCGGGATCGGCGCCGAATTCATCGGCGCCGAGGCCACGATCGACACGCCGGTCGGCAGCCTCACCGCTGGCGCGAGCGTTTCGGCGAGCGTCAGCGGCAGCCTCGGCGTGCGCGACGCCGATCACGACGGGAAGCCCGAATTTTGCGCCAAATTCTCGATACCCGCGTTCACGCTCGGCGCCTGCTTGGAGCAGTTCTGGTGAGCGATTTTCGCCGCAATTAGTCCGCCGCCCGCGGCGCGCTTGGACGGCTGCATCCGCGCTCGCTACGCTCGCTTCATGACCGAATCGAAGCGCGAGTTCGCACTCGAAACCTTGGCTGTCCACGCCGGCTACGATCCCGACCCGATTCACGGCGCGGTGATGCCACCCGTGGTGATGGCGAGCACGTTCGCGCAACCCGAACCGGGCAAACCGCTCAAGTACGACTACTCGCGCAGCGGCAATCCGACGCGCGCGGCGCTCGAGGCCGCCATCGCGGCGCTCGAAGGCGGCACGCGCGGCTTCGCCTTCGCGAGCGGCTGCGCCGCGGCGACCACGTTGCTCCACGCTTTGAAACCGGGCGATCACGTCGTCTCGGGTGACGACGTTTACGGCGGCACATTTCGTCTGTTCGACAAGGTGATGAAGCCGTTCGGCATCGCTGCAAGCTTCATCGACCTCAGCGATCTCGAAAAACTCAAAGCGGCGCTCACGCCGCAAACGCGCTTCATCTGGTTCGAAACGCCGACCAACCCTACCCTCAAATTGGCCGACATTTCCGCTATCTCAGCGCTCGCCAGCGAACGTGGCATTCGCGTCGTGGTCGACAATACGTTCGCTTCACCGATCTTGCAGCGCCCGCTCGAGCTCGGCGCGACCGTCGTTTTGCACTCGACCACGAAGTACATCAACGGCCACTCGGACGTCGTGGGCGGCGCGCTCGTCACGAGCGACGCCGAATTGTGCGAACGCATTCCGTTTCTGCAAAATGCGATCGGCGCGGTGCCGAGCCCGATGGATTGCTACCTGACGATGCGCGGCATCAAAACTTTGCCGGTGCGCATGCGCGCACACGTCGAGTCCGCGAGCGAGCTCGCGCGGCGCCTTTCGGCGCATCACGGCGTCAAGCGCGTCAACTATCCGGGCTTGCCGTCGCACCCGCAACACGCACTCGCCGCGCGACAAATGCGCGGCGCGGGCGGCATGATCTCGGTCGAGCTCGCGAGCGATCTGGCCGGCTCGCGTCGCTTCTTGCAAGCACTCGAAATCTTCGCGCTCGCCGAGAGCCTCGGCGGCGTCGAATCGCTCGCCGAACATCCCGCGCTGATGACGCATGCGTCGATCCCCGCCGCGAATCGCGCCGTGCTCGGCATCAGCGACACGCTCGTCCGACTCTCGGTCGGCCTCGAAAACGTCGAAGATCTGTGGCGCGATCTCGAAACCGGGTTCGGCGCGGCCGCGACCGCAAGCTGACGCATGTAGGCAAAGGCGCACAAGGTCCGCCAAATCGTCGTGCCGATGCGAGGTTCCGGCGCGCTCGGCCTTTGATTCCGCGCGAATCGCCCAAAATCCGAACACTGAGAGAGCATGAAGCGAACTCGGCTCGGTGCCTGCGGATTGGCGATTTTTCTCGGCATTTTTGCGTGTTCGAACGGCGGTAGTTCGAGCCCGAATTCGAACGCGGGCAGCACGAACAGTGGCGGACAGTCGAGCACGTCGGGCTCTGGGCCAGTCGCCGGCAACACGAGTAGCAACGGCGGTTCGAGCGCGAACGCCGGCACCAGTGCGGGCGGTAGCGGCAACACGAGTAGCGGCGGCACGACATCGAGCAGTGCCGGCACGAGCGCGAACGCGGGCAGCGCGGGCATGACGCCGAGCGCGGGCGGCGGGCTCGGCACCTTCAGCGGCATCGACTTCGGCGCGCCCTCCGACGGCGGCACCGTCACGTTTCAAACCATTGGCAAGGCGGGCTCTTTCCCGAGCGTGTGCGCGCCGAACGGCAACATGTGCTGCCGGCAAACCAAAACCATCACCTCGAACATGCTCACCCCGTGGGATGAAGATTTGATCATGACGCTGCGCGGCCCGCTCGATATCAAGCAATTCGCGACGTATCAGCCGGTCACCGAGGGTCAGCCCGGCAATTGGCAAATGGTCGCGTCGTGGGACGTGCGCACGCCGTCCGCGGCGAAGGGCATCAGCTTCAGCGGCGACGCGACGCCGAACACGCCGTTCAGCGGCATCGTCGGCAGCACCTGTTTGGTCAACGCCGCGACGGACCAGGCATTCGGCTGCGGTCCGATGAGCAGCCCGTATTGCGCCGCCAATTCGCCGAACAAAAATTCGGGCTGGTCGGGCTCGAAGATGTTCGTGTTCTTGGCTTCGATGCCGCACGTCGGTTCGGACGGAATCACGACCGCGCAAAATTGCAGCCCAGTGACGAACGGCTGGCACGACGCGCCCTGGATTGGGCTCAGCGTCGGTGAGCTGATCCGCGCGGGCGCGTTCAGCTCGTGCCAATGCTACGAAGTGACGCAATATCACGGCGACGGTTGCGGCCAGATCAACGCGCTCGAAGTCATCAACGACAACGACACCACCGGCAACTACAAGAACCTCGAGATCTTCAGCTCGAACTTCTTCGGCTACGCGGGCGACTTCGGCGGACCTTGCGGCACCAACAACTGCGACACGACCGGCATCCCCGCGACCGTCGATTTAGTCAGTGGCAAAATGGCCGCCGCTTCCGGCGCGCTCGGCTCGGGCGATCCGATCAAGAGTCCGAACGGTTTTTTGCGCCGGCCCACGAGCGGATATCGCTACTTCATTCTCTTACTCGACGTGAGCTCGCGCACTGTTCAATACGCGGAAGTACATCCCGCGAACGTTCCGGCCTCGCTCGGCGCGCTCTTGCCGAGTCTGCCGAGTGAAATTCCGCAGAGCACGATCGACAGCGTGATCCAATTGCGTTTGCCGCATTGAAGGGTCACGATCGATGAATGCCCGAGCTCGAGCCTCCGTGTAACGACGTTCTCTCGCTGATCGGCAACACCCCGCTCGTGCGCGTCCAGCGCATCGACACTGGGCCGTGCGAGCTGTATTTGAAGCTCGAAAATCAGAACCCCGGCGGCTCGATCAAAGATCGTATCGGGCTCTCGATGATCGAAGCCGCCGAAAAAAGCGGCGCGATTCGCCCGGGCGCGACGTTGGTCGAAGCCACCGCGGGCAACACTGGACTCGGGCTCGCGCTCGTCGCCGCGCGCAAAGGCTACAAGCTCGTGCTGGTGATCCCCGACAAGATGAGCCAAGAAAAGGTGCACCACTTGCGCGCGCTCGGCGCGGAAGTGCGGCTGACACGCTCCGACGTCGGCAAGGGGCACCCTGAATATTATCAAGACTACGCCGAGCGCGTCGCGAATGAGCTCGGCGCCTACTACGTGAACCAGTTTGCGAACCCGGCGAACCCGCTCGCGCACGAGACCACGACTGCGCCGGAGATCTGGAAACAAATGGGCGAAAAGCTCGATGCCGTCGTGTGCGGCGTCGGATCGGGCGGCACGCTCACCGGCCTGAGCCGTTACTTTGCCCGCGTTGCGCCGCAAGTGGAGCTCGTGCTCGCAGATCCCAAAGGCTCGATTTTGGCGGACTACGTCGCGACCGGCAAAATTGGCACCGCGGGTTCGTGGCTCGTCGAAGGCGTCGGTGAAGATTTCGTGCCCTCGATTTGCGATCTCTCGCGCGTGCGCAAAGCCTATTCGGTCAGCGACGAAGAAAGCTTCGTCACCGCGCGCCTCTTGCTCAAAGAAGAAGCGATCTTCGCCGGCTCGTCGTCGGGCACGCTACTCGCGGCGGCACTGCGTTATTGCCGCGAACAGCGCGAGCCGAAACGCGTCGTCAGCTTGGTCTGCGACAGCGGCGGCAAATACCTATCGAAGATGTTCAACGACTATTGGATGCGCGATCAGGGCTTCTTGCCGAGCAACGCCTACGGCGATCTGCGCGACCTCATTTCGCGACGCGCCGAAACCGGCGCGGTCGTTTCGGTCGCGCCGAACGACACCCTACTCATCGCCTACGCGCGCCTGCGCCTCTATGACGTTTCCCAGCTCCCCGTGCTGAAAGACGACGAAATCGTAGGCATGCTCGACGAATCCGATCTGCTGCTCGGCGTCGAACGCGACACCGCCGCCTTCCGCCGCCCAGTCAGCGAATTCATGAGCACCAAACTCGTCACCGTCGACGCGCACTCCTCGCTCGAATCCCTATTCCCGCTCTTCGACCAAGGCCTAGTCGTGATCGTGCGCGAATCCGAACACTTCTCCGGCCTCATCACCCGCGTCGACGTCTTGAACCATCTGCGGCGAAAGCTCGCCTGATTCGCGCTCGGCCGAAGCAACTTCGACCGCTCTGCCGAACCGAGTCAACAACTCGACGGCTCGCCCGGTCAGATAGATCCGCCAAGCGCGGCCAGTGAGGTCCGGACCGCGACTCACCAGCTCTTTTGCCTCGAGTGCGTGCATGATGCGGGAAACCGTCGAGCGCTCGAGCGTGGTGCGCGCAGCCACCTCGTTCTGATTCACGTCGTCGGCCAGCTCCAGGCTCAACTCTCGTAGCGCGTCGAGCACCAGCCATTCGGAAAACGGGCACCCCTCATGCTCGAGCGCGCTCTCCACTCGGCAGCGCCAGCGCCTGGCCGCCCGCCACTCCGCTTTGCACCGCGCCGTGTTGGGGCCCACATAGACACTGCGCTCGGCGGCGAAGTCTTCTTCGTCGTCCCAATCGTCGCCGGACTCGTCGTCCCAGTCGTCTTCGGCCACTCCCCTCTAGTCGGTCGCGCGCTCGCGCGGATTGCTCGTCACCGCGGAGGTGCCATTCTCCGAACTCGATTTGAAGTTGAATGCGCAATTTTGTTGGTCCGAAGTTGCGCATTCAACTTCAGAGTCGATGCCGAAAGGGCTGCCCGCCCGCGAGCGTCAAAGCCGAAGTTGCGCATTCAACTTCAGAGTCGATGCCGAAAGGGGTGCTCGCCCGTGAGCGTCGAGGCCGAAGTTGCGCATTCAACTTCAGAGTCGATGCCGGAGGCGGTGGCCCAGAGCGAAGCGCGAACGCATCACCAGGAATTCGCGGCACTTTTGGGCCTCCACGGCGGCGGAGCCGACGTTTGGAGGCAGTACTGAGCGGGAGGCGGCTACTGATTTTAGGCGCAGACGCGGTTTCGGCCGGAGTCTTTGGCTTGGTAGAGTTTTTCGTCGGCGCGGCCGTAGAGGGCTTCGGGGGTTTCGGCGCTGCCGGGTTTGAATTCGGCGACGCCGAGGCTGATCGTGACGGGGAGCTTCTTGTCTTCGAAGCACGGCTGATTTGCGGCGACCGCGACGCGGATTTTTTCGGCGCAGACTTTGGCGGCGGCGAGCGCGGTGGCCGGGCAGAGCACGGCGAATTCTTCGCCGCCGACCCGCGCAAACAGATAATCCGGCGACGCAGTCTGCTTGACGACGTTGGCCGTCGCGCAGAGCACGGTGTCGCCTGCCATGTGGCCGTGCGTGTCGTTGACCTTTTTGAAGTGATCGATGTCGAACACGATCAGGCTGATCGCGTTGCCCACGCCGAGCGCGATGCGCAGGTTCTCGTCGAAGTGACGCTTGTTGTGCACGCCGGTGAGCGCGTCGAAGTGCATCAGGCGCTGCACTTCCTCGTGGTACGCGCCTTCGATGTTGCCGCCGGCGATGTACTTGAGCAGCGCCTTGCCGATCTGCACGCGGTCGCCGTCTTTCAGGATGTGATCCTTGACGCGCGCGCCGTTGACGTAGGTGCCATTCGTAGAGCCGAGGACCGTGAGGCGGTGGCCGGCGCCCATGGGCTCGATTTTGGCGTGCCGGCGGCTCACCGAGTCCGCGTCCAGCACGAGCCCCGCGTTCGAACCGCGCCCGATTTCGATCGGAATGTCCGACAGGACGGTGCGCGTGCCGAGGC
>DASYCL010000254.1:0-5940 GCA_036500245.1 Polyangiaceae bacterium
GCGCATGATCCGCCGTGGCTATCCGGCGTACTTGAAGAACCTCGCCTTCGACACGCGTTTTCCGATCCGCGGCTTGCTCGTCGACAAGCGTTACGGGCACGTGCTGAAGATGGATCGCTACAAGGTCGTGCAGCGCGGCTATCACGGCATGCGCCGCTTACCGAACGAAGAAATCGCCGCGCTTTATCACGACAAGCGCATTCGTCCGCAAACCCCGCGCTACCACTGGATCGACACGCTGTTCGCCTTGAGCGAAGTCACCAGCTACTCGGCGATCATCGAAGCGATGGAGAAAAAGGGCGAGCGCATCGACTACGACAAGCTCTTCGCCGACGTGCGCGCCTCGATCGACGAAGCGCACGCGGACGGCGCGGTCTACGCCAACGTCACGGCCGACATGCACGCGTACATCGAGCGCGAGGCCGAGCTCGCGCGCACGCTGCACAAGCTGCGCTCCGGCGGAAAACGGCTATTTTTGCTGACCAATTCGCCGTTCGGCTACACCGACCGCGTGATGACGCACCTGCTCGCGGACGTGATGCCCGAATATCCGTCCTGGCGTCACTACTTCGAGTTCGTGATTTGCTCGGCCGGCAAACCGCGCTTCTTCCAAGACGGTCGCCCACTCGTGGAACGCGACGGTGACGTGCTCAGGCCGGTGCGCGGCCAGCTCGAGCGCGGCAAAGTCTACGAAGGCGGCAACCTGGAAGAATTCGAGCGCCTCGTGGGCATGCGCAGCTCGAGCGTGCTCTACGTCGGCGATCACATCTACGGCGACATTTTGCGCTCGAAGAAAGAATCATCGTGGCACACGCTGATGGTGATCCAAGAGCTCGATGCCGAGATCGCGGCGTACGAAGCGTGCCAAGAAGATCTCGGGCGCCAACGCAGCTTGGAAGAAGCGCGCAACAAGCTCGAAGACGAGCTTCGCTTCCACCAAGCGCGCATCAAGGAGCTCACGCGCGCCGGCAGCAATGGTGAAGAGGAAGCGGAGCGCACGCGCGTGAAGCGCGGGCTCGAGCGCGTGCGCGGCGAGCTCCGCGCTATCACCACCGAGCATGACAGCCTCAGTGAGCGCATCTCACAACGCTTCCATCCCTATTGGGGACCGCTACTCAAGGAACAGAACGAGATGAGCAGCTTCGGGCTGCAGGTCGATCTGTACGCGGACATCTACACCCGCAGGGTGTCGTGCCTGCGCGCTTACTCGCCGCAGCAGTACTTTCACTCTCCTTATGACCTGATGCCTCACGAGCTCTGACTTGGCGCGGGATCCGTCAGCGAAAGCCAGGCCCTAGAGCCGGGCCATGACCGGGCGACATCGTTGCTGCATGTTGCCCAAAAGGCTTCGCTCGCGGATCTGTGCTACGGGATGCGCCGTTAGCTTCCCGCCCGAGTACAAGGCACCCGGAATTTCGCTCGCTCTCCCTTCCCGCTCCCGCTTCACGTCCCCAGGAATGACTCGGCCTGGGTGTTTGTCTCGCGTTGAAATCGAAATTGCGCTTCGGGACTCCAGCCTGAACTGATCAAAGGACTTGTCGGATGAATCTGGTTGAGTGGCTTCAAGGCTTGATGACGAGCTTCGGAGCCTCGTGGGTGATGTGGCTCTTGATCTTCCTTAGCGTGGTCTCAGTCGCGATCATGCTCGAGCGTGGCTGGTTTTACTTCTCGCTGCGGGACGACATCGCGCGACTCGCCGCCGATCTGCGCAACCTGCTGCGAGACGGCGACACCGACGAAGCCCTACGCAAGCTCGAAGCTTCGCCAAGCGCGGAAGCCGCGGTGGTCGTGGCCGGTCTGCGCGAAGCCGATCGCGGCATGAAAGCGGCGGATGAAGCCATGCAAGGCGCTTCGGCCTTGCAGCGCATGAAACTCGAACGGCGCTTGGCCTATCTCGGCACGCTCGGCAACAACGCGCCGTTCATCGGCTTGTTCGGCACCGTGATCGGTGTCGTGCAAGCCTTCGAGCAGCTCGGCAAGCAAGGCATGACGACCGCTGCGAGCGCCACTTCGGCTGCGCCTCAACAAGTGATGGCCGCTATCGCCGAAGCGCTGGTCGCGACCGCCGTCGGCCTGGTGGTCGCGATCCCGGCAGTTGCGATGTATAACTTTTACCAGCGCATTTCGCGCTCGATCCTGGCGAATACGGACGCGTTGAGCCACGTGCTGCTGTCGTACTTGGCCGGCGTCGAAGCCGGAGTCGCGCCGCCACTCTCGGTCAAACCGAGCAAGGCACGCGGCAAAGAGCGCGCAGCCGAAGCAGAGGGCGAATAAACGATGGCCGGCGGCGCCAGCAACGACGACGACGGTTTGATCGCCGGCATCAATGTCACGCCGCTCGTCGACGTGACACTGGTGCTCTTGATCATCTTCATGGTCACGGCGCGCATCATCGTGTCGCAGGGCATGCCGATGGATTTGCCGAAGGCTGCGAGCGGCGAAGCGATGCAGCAAGTGTTTTCGGTCGAGCTCACCGTGGACGGCAAAACCCGCGTCGATTCCAACGATCTGCCGAACGACGAAGCCATCACCGGCCTCGCGAAGGCGGCCAAGGTCAAGACTCCGGATCTGCGCGCCGTGATTCGCGCGGATCGCAAGGTCGAGCATGGTCGCGTGATTCACGTGCTCGATTTGCTGAAGCGCGCCGGCGTCGCGAAAATCGCGTTCGCGGTTTCGCCGGCGGACACCAAGGGCAGCCTCCCGGTCGAGACTCAGCCGGGAAAGTAGCGCGACACGTCGTACGCCGATGAGCGCTCAATCGATCGCCCCGCGCGTGAGTGACGCCCCCGAGCAGCCGCTCGGCGTCGATCCGCTCGAGCCCGTGCTCGAGCTCGGCCGACGCGCGATTCGCGTCGGGTTGATCTTGGGCGTGATCGGCGCGCTCTTGCTGCATGGCGCGGTGGGCGTCAAAGCCGCTGAAACGCTGGGCGAAGTGCATGCGTTCGCGGTACTCGTGCAAGCTCAAATCAAAGAGCGCTTGAACGCGCAAATCGACATCGAGGTGAGCGAGCCTCCTCCTCCGCCGCCGCCAGCGGAGCCCGAGCCGCCGCCCGAACCCGAAAAAGCCGCCCCGCCGCCGCCGAATTCAGTCGCGCCGCCGGCGAATGCCCCGCCAGCAGCGGCCGAAGCCGGCAAATTACTCACTGCCGAGCCCGATCCCAACGAGCCGGTCGATCTCACCGGCGACGGCTTCGTCACTGGCAACGGCGATCGCTTCGCGGGCGGCGTCACCGCGAGCAACGGCACATCCAAATCCGCCGTGCGCGACATTCGCGCCAAGCCCGACGGCGTCGGCAAAGCGCCGCCAGGACCGGTCTCCTCCGCGGCCGGCGCGAACCTGTCGCGCGCGGCGTCGCCGATGGGCGGCGCTTGGAACGATTGCGGATTCCCAGCCGAGGCCGACATCGAAGGCATCGACAACGCGGTCGTTTCACTGACCGTCACGGTCGGCCCGGACGGCCGCGCGAAGTCAGTGACGATCTTGAAAGATCCGGGCAACGGCTTCGGCCAAGCCACACGCGCCTGCGCCTTCAGAAAGCAATACGCCCCCGCGCTCGACCTCGCCGGCAATCCGCTCACGATGTCGACCGCGCCGTTCAACGTCCGCTTCACGCGCTGACGCCAGCGCGGCGAAACACGGCGATTTCACTTTGCCCGCCGTTCCAGGCTAGTACGACGGCCCGGAACTTCGGGTGAAGGCAGCGGAGATCCCGTTCATCCCATGGATCTGACTCGACTACTTATCTGTCTCAGTTTCTAGTACCTCGATTCGGATGAATCGACGTACTAGAGTCCGGCCGAACTTCGGCGGGGCGCCGCACTCGGCTCGACCAAGCCCCGAGAGACCATGAACGACCGCATCGAGCAGCTCGGCAAGATCGATCTCTTCGCTGGGCTCAAGCCGCAAGCCTTGGAACTGATCGCCAAAGTGGCGACCGAGGAGAGCCACGCGCTCGGCACCAAGATTTTCCAGCACGGGGACGCGGGCGATAAGCTCTACTTGATCCTCGAAGGCAAAGTGCGGATCAGCCGCGACGTGCCCGGCATGGGCGAAGAAGCCCTCGCCGTGCTCGGCCCCGGACAAATCTTCGGCGAGATGGCCTTGCTCGACGAATCCCCGCGCTCGGCGGACGCGCGAGTGCACGAGCGCTGCAAGCTGCTCGCGATCCCGAAAGACGGCTTCGACGATTTGCTCTTTTTGCACAAGGACCTCGCCTACGAAGTCTTGTGGAGCATCGTGCGCATGTTGCTCGGCCGCCTGCGCGAGACGACGGACAAGCTCACGTTCTTGTCCATCAGCGGGAAGTTCTGAGGGCTAGACACAAGTCTGAGAGCGAGCCGCAAGTCTGAGAGCGAGCCGAGCTTCGTTTTCTTTTTAGCCCTGCGCTGGCACCGCGCTTGGCCGCTCGCGCGACGAGCTGCGCGACTTTTATTCCCGGGCAGGCGAGCCCACGCCTCTCGTGCGTGCCTCGGCGGGAAGGAGGGAGAAGAGATGGTCAGGTTTCTTTCCGGGCATGTGACCTGCCGCCCTTCGCCGCGCGCTCAGGTGCGAAAAGAACAGGAACGAGAACGCGACGCCGAAGGCTCGGCCGGCACGCGTCCGCTTCGCGTGACCATCAAAACCAAAACTCTCTGCTGCTTTTCTTTTTTTGATGGTCACGCGGCGGGCCAATTGCGGCCCAGCCTTCGGCGTCGCGGTGCGGTTCGTGCGCCTTCAAAAGCTGTGGAGAGCCTCTGGACTGCCTCCGGACAGCCCGTGCCGCGTACTGAGACTCTTTTGTAACTCCTTGGACTTGTTTCGGTTTTCAACTAATCTTCTGTGCACGCCTCACAGAATTTGACGTCTTAACACCTGTTCAGTATCTTACGACCGCTATGCAAGGCCTGACCGGACGCCAAGAGCAAACTTTAGATTTCATTCGCAAGTCGATCGAAGAGCGCGGCTACCCGCCGACGCTCCGCGAGATTGGCGAATACATGGGGATTCGTTCGACCAACGGCGTCAACGACCACCTGCGCGCGCTCGAGCGCAAAGGTTACCTGCGGCGCGAGGACATGAAGAGTCGCGCGCTGAAGCTGGTCTCGAACTCGGACACCGTCACGCGCAGTTCAGAGAAGCCGAGCAATGACGACGACATGATCGAGGTGCACGTGCTCGGTCGCGTCGCAGCCGGTCTGCCGCTGCTTGCCGAGGAAAACGTGATCGACACGGTGCGCGTCGATCGCATGCTCGTGAAGGGCGGCCGCGAAGTGTTCGGCCTGCGCGTCACGGGTGACTCGATGATCGAAGCCGGCATCATGAGCGGCGACTACATCTTCGTGAAGAAACAGTCGACGGCGGAGCGCGGGGACATCGTCGTCGCGCTGATCGGCGACGAAGCGACGGTGAAGTACTTCCACCCGGAACGCGATTACATTCGCTTCCAGCCCGCGAACTCGCAGATGGCGCCGATCTTGGTGCGCGCTTCGGATTTCAAGTCGACCATGCTGCTCGGCAAAGTGGTCGGCGTGTATCGCCGGCTTTGATCTGATCGCAGTCGAGCCCGCGCTCCTGATTGAGTGGCCGCGCAGCTGTCGGCGGAAGTGTGCCGTGCACCTACCCGCGCGGGCGAGCGAGCGAGTAGCTCGCGACGCAGAGTGCGAAGCGCGAGTGGCATCGATTCCGGATACAGAAACAGAGCTCGCGGAAAAGCGCATTTGCATCGCTTCGAAAGTCACAGGTCGGTTGACGCAGGTCGAGCCAGATTGCTAGCGTTCCCGAGCGAAATAGGGCCTCGCACACGCGGGTCTCAGTCCTCGAGGAACGGGCGACCGTGCGAAGTCTCAACAAAAGTCACGAGCCAACGAAGTGGTGGGTGACTCGCGCGCTGCTGGCCAGCGCGCTTCTATTCGCTGCCACGGGCTGCGGAAACACCCTTTACGCAATCCAGGTCAATGCAG
>DASYCL010000255.1:0-9710 GCA_036500245.1 Polyangiaceae bacterium
ACCTCTGTGTGCTTGCTCGCGGCGTGCGGCAGCGCGTCGTCGAATCTTTTCGATCCGCCGAGCGCGCAAACATCGCCGAGCTTGGCGGCGAGCGGCGGCAGCGCTGGCTCCGCCGTGACCAGCGCCGGCGCGAATAGCATCGGCGGCAGCGAGGTCGGCGTTGCTGGCACGAACTCCGTCGCCGGCACGAGCTCCGTCGCCGGTTCGATGCAAATCGGTAGCGCGGGCTCATCCGGAATGATGATGGGGTCGGGCAACGGCACCTGCGGTCCGGCGAAAGACGTGAGCGGCGGCAGCAGCGGCGAGCTCGCCACGATGGGCCCAGCTTGCCTGCGCGTGACGGGCATGATCGCCGGTTGGGGCTGCTCGAACTTCGACGGCCGGACCGTCGAAGTGAACGGCCAAGACGTGACTTGCGGTGAAATTCCGTTGCCAGCCCCGATCGACGGCGCGTATTACTTCGACATCTCCGCCGGCATGTTCGACTACGCGAGTTTCTACTGGTTCTGACGCGCGTTTGCGCTCGCTCGCCGAGATCTGGCCAGCGCGTTTGTCGCGAGCTACGCTCCGCCGCGCATGACCAAGCAACAGAAGCTGCGCGTCGCGGTGCTCTTCGGTGGTCGCTCCGCGGAGCACGAAATTTCGCTGCTTTCCGCGCGTTTCGTGGTCGAGTCGCTCGACCCTGCGCGCTATGAGCCCGTGCTCGTCGGCATCACCAAAGAAGGCCGCTGGCTGCTCCAAGACGAAGCGCTGCTGCTCGGTGCCGCGCGCGATCCGCGTTTGGTGAAATTGAATGCGTCGAAGCCCGGCGTGCTCTTGCCTCCCTACTCCGAACCGACCGGGGATCGCTTGCTGCGCGTGGCAGACGGCGAGCCGCTCGGCGTGGACGTGATCTTCCCCGTCTTACACGGCCCGATGGGCGAAGACGGCACGGTGCAAGGGCTGCTCGAGCTGTCGGGCGTGCCGTACGTCGGCGCCGGCGTGCTCGGCTCCGCCGTCGGCATGGACAAGGACGTGATGAAGCGTTTGCTGTTGCAAGCCGACTTGCCCGTGCTGGCGTACGAAGCGGTGCGCCGAGTCGAATGGCGCAAGGGTCGCGAAGCCGTGCTCAATCGACTCGCCGCGCTCGGCTTCCCCGAGTTCGTGAAACCGGCCAATTTGGGCTCGTCCGTCGGCGTAAAGCGCGTGCTCGCCGCGACCGAGCTCGAGGCTGCGATCGTGCACGCCTTCGAGTTCGACGACAAATTGGTGGTCGAGCGCGGGCTCGATCATCCGCGCGAAATCGAATGCGCCGTGCTCGGCGGGGACACACCGCGCGCATCGATGCCCGGTGAAATCATCATCGATCACCCGGACGGATTTTATTCGTACGAAGCGAAGTACGTCGACGAGTCGGGCGCGACCACCAAGATCCCCGCCCAGCTTTCTCCGGCACAAGTCGAAGCAGTGCAGCGCCTCGCGCTCGCCACCTTTCGCACGCTCGAATGCGAAGGGCTTGCGCGCGTCGATTTGTTTTTGAGCGACGCGAATGAGCTCTTCGTCAACGAGATCAACACACTGCCCGGCTTCACTGCCGTCTCGATGTTCCCCAAGTTGTGGCAAGCGAGCGGCGTGTCGGCGGCACAGCTGATGGATTTTTTGATTGAGGATGCCCTCGAGCGCGCGTCCCGGCGTCGGGCTCGGCGTTCGAGCATGTAGTTCGAGGGCGCAAAGCGCGTCACGGCGTGAAAAAGCGCCCTCGGATTGCTGCTTTTTGACCACGCGGTTCGGGCCGGGGAGCGCTATTTTGAGCTTCCGTGGACGCGTATTTTCGGGATCTTGCTCGCTTCGCTGCCCTATCACTGTCGCTCGCCGTCACGGCGTGCATCGCTCCGAACAAGCCTTCGCCCGCGCCGAGCGCCGCGGCCAGGCCGAGCGTTGCGGCACGCGCGCCGCTGCCCAAAACCGCGCCCAAGCCCGAAGTGATCCTCGGCTACTCGGCTTCGTGGGCGGACGGCTCTTACCCGCCGCGCGCGTATGACTACGGCTCGCTCACGCACATCGCTCGCTCCTTCTTGGCGCCGCACGCGGACGGGCGGCTCACCTGGTCCAATGATTTTTGGAATCCGGAGCTCGAGCAAAATGCGCACGCGCGCGGCGTGAAGCTGCTCGCATCGATTGGGGGCTCGGCGGAGAACGCCAATGAATGGCTCGGCATGGCACGCGATCCCGCCGCCGAAAAACGTTTCTTCGACGCGCTCGAAGCTCAGCTGAACGAGCACCACTACGACGGCGTCGACATCGATTGGGAGCCCTCCGCGCAAACCGACGCCGATCAAGCGACGTACACCGAGTTCATGCGCGCGCTGCGCCAGCGCTTTCCGCACTTCGTCATCAGCACCGCGCTCCCGGCCAGCGAATGGTGGGGTAAACACATCTCCTGGCCCGAAATCGCGCAATCCGTCGACTTCATCAATTTGATGACCTACGTCTTTGCGGGAAGCTGGACCGGGCACTCCGCGCACAACGCGAACTTGTTTGCGCCGAGCGCATACACGGATGCAAATGGCATCGACATCGACTCGAGCGTTGCGGCTCTCACCGCGAAACACGGTTTGCCGCGGAACAAGGTCGTGCTTGGCCTGGCCTTTTACGGCATCCAATTCTCCACCGACAAACTCGGTGACGTCTTTCCGCCGAAGTCGCGCTTTCGCGGCGAAGAATTGCTCTACAGCGAGGTCGCGCGGCTGGCGGCGACGCCGGACTACGCCGCGCACTGGGACGCGGGCGCGCACGCACCGTACCTCGAGCGTTTCGCCGGCGGCCACACCGTGAGCTTCGACGACGCGCGCTCGACCAATGAAAAATGCGTTTACGCGGCGCGGTCAGGCATGAAGGGTGTGATGATTTGGTATCTTGGCGCGGATTTGGTCGGCGGCGCGCCGGTGCTGCAACACGCGCTGGCGGCTTCCTATGGGCTGCAGAGCGCGCCGCCTTCGCTCGAGTTTCTACGCGCGAATTTGCAAGCGCGCGGCGCGGACATCGAGCGCGTGCGCACGGAAACGGAGCGCGAATTGCGCGATCTCGAACGCGCGGATCCGGCGCTCCGCGCGCACTTTCAGGAGCTCACAGTGCCGGCGCTGGTGCTGCCGGAAAAAGCCGACGCGGCCTCGCTCTCGGCGACGATCGCGGACGCAGAGCGAGCGCTCGCGCGCCTCGAGATCCATCGCGCGGACGTCCAGCGCGCGCTCGCTACGGCGCCGAATCTGAAAGGGCGCCCGCTCGTGTGGCCGGCGAACGGCGCGCTCCGCGTCAGCGACTTCGAAGCAAGCGATTTGCGCCACGCGCTCGGCGGCACTTGGTCAGCGAGCTTCGACAAAAACGATCTCGGCACCGTGTTCAACCCCGAGCCGACGGCCTGGGCGAGCGGCGGACACGGCAGTGCACGAGCCCTCCACACCTTCGGGCATTTCGGGAAGAGCCGCGCCCCGTGGCCGTTTGCCGCATTGATCGCGGACTTCGAGCCGACCGATTTCACGAGCGTCCGCGCGGTGCGCTTTTGGGCCAAAGGCAACGCCAAAGACTATGCGCTCGCTGTGCACCGCGCCGCGATTCACGACTATGCTTTCCCACTCGCGACCTTCCGCGCGAATACCGACTGGTCGCTCGTTGAAATTCCGCTGACCGAGCTGAAGCAGCCGAATTGGGGGCAAAAACTCGAAGTGTCGTGGACGGACGTGAACGCGCTCGCGCTTCAGCCGGGGCCTGCCTTTGATGACGAGGATTTTGATTTGTGGGTGGATGATCTGGAGCTTGTGAGGGGTTGAATGCCTGAGGCAAGCCCCGGGGCATCGTCGGGCGCAGCGCACGCCGAAATGATCAAGGCTCAGGCGTTTTATCGGACTGTTGATCTTCTCTCGTTTCTCTTTCGCGTCGGCGCGAAGCGCGTGGGTAAGATGCCCGGAAATAAAACAAAGCTACTGATTCGCCGGGCTGATCACGGTTTTCGGCAGAAGGGCGGCCACGTTGGAACTGACCGACGCGCTTCGTGACACCCGAAGGGGTGAACAGGCGAAAGGAGCGTCGCTCGACGCGCGAGTGGCCAAGCGCTGTGCGTGCGCAGCGCCCGAAACATCCCAAAGATGCCATCGCGTTCACCCCGGAAAGCGGGCTACCAGTGCGCGTTGCGACGTACGCGCTGAACCCCAAAAAATCCTCAGCTCTTTGGCAGCGGGTCCACGCCGACGCGCGCGGCACTGAGCTCGTAGTAGCGCGCGGCGAGCTCTGAGTCCGACGCGCGGCGGTGCATGCGCGTTTCGCGGCCTTCCATGAAGTAGGCGCCGGTGATGTGGCCGTATTCGGGGGAGACGGCGAGCATCACCGAGGTGCGTGCACCTTTGCCGAGCGAATCCGGCCCGCGCATGTCGAAGCCGGCGCTGAGCAGCTTGGTGGAGACGACGCCAGGATGTACGGCATTGACCAGGATTTCTCGCGCATACAAGCGCCGCGCGAGCTCCACCGTGAACAGCACGTTGGCGAATTTCGAGGTGGCGTAGGCTTGGTAGTCATCGAAATCTGCGCGCACGTTTTCGATGTCTTGCAGATCGAGGTAGGCGCGATTGTGCGCGATTGAGCTCACGTTCACGATTCGGCTCAGCAATTTTCCGGATTTTCCGGCGAGCAAGAGGTGCGTCAAGAGCACGTGCGCGAAGTGATTCACGGCCAGCGTCATCTCGATGCCGTCCGCGCTGAGCTCGCGCTGCTTCATGTATACGCCAGCGTTGTTGATCAGTGTGTGCACGGGCTGGCCGCGCGAAGCGAGCTCGGCGGCAAGCTCGCGCACGGCAGAAAGCGACGCAAAGTCTGCCACCACGGGCTTCGGTGGTGGCGCGTTCGAAACGCGCGCGACGGCTTCATATGTTTGCTCGACGCGCTCTTTGCTTCGGCCGTGCACGATCACGTGCGCGCCGAGCCGCGCCAATTCCAGCGCAGTTTCTCGGCCGATCCCGTCCGTCGAGCCCGTGACGAGCACGACGGCGTCCGTGATGTGGGGTGCCGCGAGCATGGTTCTCCGCAAAGATAAACCTGCCGGCGCAGCGCGCCTTCGTCAAGGTGGGAAGGCGTAAAGATCAGCCTTTCGTTGTGGAGCTCGAGCCAGGGCTTCGAAGCTCGCTCACGGCGACCGCGACGTCTTTCCCATTCACGCTCGCTCCCGCGGCTTTCAGCGTCTTCATCGCGATGCCCGTCGCTTGCCCGTCGTTCCCTGCGGCTTTGATTTGTGCCGCCACCCCGGCGAGCGCTTCGACGATCTGAGTCGGGCTCAGGCTCTTCGGCAAAAACTCGGATAGGATCTGGTTCTCCTGGAGCAGCGTGGCGCGTTTGGCTTCATCGCTCGTGGCGGCCAGTGTCTCTTCGTTCGACTTGGCGAGCTTGCGCAGGATCGCCAGCGCTTCTTCGTCCGAGCCTTGACGACCTGGGCGCGCGGCTTCGGTCGTGATCTCGCCGACCGCGACGCGCAGGATCTCCTTCTCGACGGTGGCTCCGCTTTTGATGGCCTGGAACATGCGCGCCTTGATCTGATCGATGAGCATCGGGAGCCTCCGCCGCCTTCATACCCTTCGGGTAGCGCGAGACACCAGGCGAGCCACGGGTGCAGGGCTGAACCCCAAAAAAGATCTCGAGCTCCCCTTGCGCGACTGTAACTGTAGATGTATCTAAAAGTTATATCGTTACGATGTATCGCGTATCGAGCCGGGCCAACGTCCGGTTCGGAAATTTGAACGTAAATATTGGAAACTACAGGATGTAAAATGGACGACTGCGATTCTTTCCCCGAGCCTCGGGGGGCATTTCACGATCGCTCGGCGTTTTGGTCGCACGCGCACGGCCACGCGCACTTTCAGGGCCGGCGCGGGCCGTTCGGTCCGCATGGCCGGCCACCATTCGGCGGCCATCCCGGCTCGAGGCACTCCTCTTGGGGAGATTGGTTCGGCTCACCGCCGCCGCGCGCTGAGCGTGGTGGCGTTCGTTACTTGGTGTTGGACGCGCTCGCCGAGCGCCCGCGCCATGGCTACGAAGTGATTCAGGTGATCGAGGAGCGCAGCGGCGGTTCGTATCGCCCGAGCCCCGGCGTGATTTACCCGACGCTGCAAATGCTCGAAGAGCTTGGTCACGCGCGTGTGGTCGAGCAAGACAATCGTAAAGTGTACGAGATCACCGACACGGGTCGCGCCGATCTCGACGTACATCGCGAAGAGGTGTCGGATTTCTACGAGCGCTTCGCCGAAGAGTCTTGGGAAAGTTATGTCGAAGACTTCGGCGACATCATGAAGCGCCTCGGGCGGTTGTTCAAAACCTTCCGGCGTGCAGGCCGCCGCGGCAGCTTGGCGCCGAAGACGATGAAGCGAATCGGCGAAATCATCGACAACGCCGTGCGCGACATCGAAGCCGCCCTTGATGAGGAACGCTGAGTCGAATGTCGGTGTGGGGTATACAGCGGCGGCGGCGCAGCTTGGTGCGGTCTCGGCGCGCGCGTTCAGCGCTTGCTGAGCGCGCGCGCGCGCAGCTTGTTCGCGCGTTTTCGCCCTGGTTTTTGGGGTTCCCTCGCCGCCTTTGCCAGCGTTGGTTCATGCGCGGTGGGCGCTGCTGTTTGACGCAACGCTTGGATCCGCGCTTCGACCATTTCGCCGCAACGGCGCATGAACCCGACGATCAGCTTCAATTCGTCGTCGGAGTAGTGCTCGCAAATCGACACCGTGCCCGTCATCAACGGCAAGAACAGGTGCAGCATGTCGGGCAGCCGCCCTTGGGGGCAACCGGTGATCACCACTTTGCGTCGATCCTGCGGATCCGGCGCGCGCGACACGAAGCCCGCGCGCTCCAAGCGATCGACCACGCCGGTGATCGCGCCGGTGCTGAGGCCGGTGAGCTCCGCCAAGCGACCCGCCGTGACCGGACCGCTCTCGTTGGCGATGAAGTCTGCGCACTTGTGATCCGAAGGATTCAATCCGAGGCGTTCCGCAATAGCCGCGTGAAACACCACCGTGCGCGTGCTCGAACGGCGACTCTGGTCGATCACCGAAGCGATGATTTCGCGACGCTCCGGCGTCAGGCCTTTCACTCGCTGCGCGAGAAACCCTTCGAGCTGCTCTCTTGACATCAGTCGGCCGATCCGTTTACCTGCAGAGTATCTTAGTTAATAAGAGTTTTAGTAGAGGAGATGTCCGCAAACTAAAACAATAATTTTCGCCGGGTAATATTGACGAGCTAATTCCACCCGGGCATTATCGGCGACGCAACTTGTCGAGTGCCCCGATTTTCGGCCTGAAACGGGCCTTGCCCACGCGTGCCAGGAAAACGCCCATGACCGCAATCGTCTCGATTCAAAACGCCACCAAGGACTATCGGCTGGGAAAAGTCGTGGTGCCCGCGCTCCGCGGCATCAGCCTGGAAGTGACGCAAGGCGAATTCCTGTCGATCGCCGGACCTTCCGGCAGCGGCAAGACCACGTTGCTCAACTTGATCGGTTGTGTCGACACGGCGACGACCGGCACGGTCGAAGTCGCGGGTCGCAACACGGCGAAGCTCCGCGAGCGCGAGCTCACGCGGCTTCGCCTCGACACGATCGGCTTCATCTTTCAAAGCTTCAACCTGGTCGGTGTGCTCGACGTGTATCGCAATGTCGAGCTGCCGCTGCTACTCCAGCGCAAGCTCTCCGCCGCTGAGCGGAGCAAGCGCGTGCTCGCGCTGCTCGATCGCGTGGGGCTGCGCGATCACGCGCGCCATCGCCCGAACGAGTTGTCCGGCGGTCAGCGCCAGCGCGTCGCGATCGCGCGCGCACTGGTGACTCGGCCCGTGCTCGTGCTGGCGGACGAACCGACCGCGAACCTCGACTCGGTCACGGGCCAAAACATCTTGGACTTGATGAAGGAGCTCAACCAAACCGAGAAAACGACCTTCATCTTCTCGACACACGACGCTCGAGTGATGGCGCACGCGAGCTCTTTGGTTCGAATCGCGGACGGAAAAATCGCCGAAAACGGCGCCGCTTTGCCTTCGCCGCACGAGATCGCGGAGAGTGGAGCAGGGGCGCACCCGTGAGTTCTTGGCTCGAAACGCTGGCCGTCGTGATGCAGATTGCGCTTCGCAATCTGTTTGCGAGCCGTTACAAGACCTTGATCGTCGGCGGGATCATCGGGTTCGGTGCTTTTTTGGTGGTGCTCGGCACGTCCTTGCTCGACAGCGTCGACCGCTCGATGAGCCGCAGCATCATCGGCAGCATCGCGGGAGACGTGCAAGTCTACTCATCCGAATCGAAGGACGACCTCGACGTGATGGGCGGCTTTTCCTTCGACGCGAATTCGATCGAGCCGCTGCCCGATTTCGCGCGCGTGCGCGATGCGCTCATGACGGTGCCGAACGTCGCGCGCGTCGTGCCGATGGGACTCAACGGATCGCTCACGCTTTCCGGCAATACCATCGACCAAGCGCTGGCCAAGTTGCGCGAGAGCGTGACCGCGCGCCAAGCGGGCAACGCGAGCCCTGAGCTCAATCAGGCCTACAACGACCAAAAAGATCACGTGCACCAAATCATCTCGGTGCTGCAAGGCGACAGCGAGAACGTCAAGAAATTGCACGACGACAAAGCGCTCGCGGGCGACGACCTCGGCACGGTCGCGCGCGCGGCGTCGCCGGAGTTTTGGCAGAGTTTCGACCAAGAGCCGCTCGATCACTTGGAATTTCTGGAGAATCGCATCGCGCCGCTAGCGACCGACGCGGACATGTTGTTCTTGCGCTACGTGGGCACGGATCCGAAAGTGTTCGCCAATTCCTTCGATCGCATGACGATCGTCGAGGGCCAGCCGATTCCGGAGGGCAAGCGCGGCTTCTTGTTCTCGAAGTACGTCTACGAAGAGCAGGTCAAGCTCAAGACCGCGCGCAACCTCGACAAGATTCACGATGCGCGTGCGAATCGCGGCGCGCTGATCGCGAAAGACGAAGAGCTGACGCGGCTCGTGCGCGAAGCCTCGACTCAAGTCAAAGAGCTGTTGCTCGAGCTCGACGCCCCGAAAACGCGGCTCTTTCGCGACAAGCTACAAGCCGAGCTCCACTCGAACGAAACCGACGTCGGCAAGCTCCTGAGTCAGTTCTTGAACGTGAATGACCAGGACTTCGACCGTCGCTACGCATTTTTCTATCGCGAGCTCGCGCCGTCGCTCGAGCTTTATCGCGTGCGCATTGGCGACACTTTGACGATCAAAGCGTTCACGCGCAGCGGCTACGTGCAATCGGCGAACCTCAAGGTGTACGGCACGTTCGCCTTCAAAGGCCTCGAGAAATCGCCGCAAGCCGGCAACATGAACATGATGGATCTAGTGAGCTTTCGCGAGCTCTATGGGTTCATGACCGACGATCGCGCAAAAGAGATCGCCGCCATGCGCGCGAATTCCGGCGCGAAAGAGGTGAGCCGCGAAAATGCCGAGAGCGAGCTGTTCGGTGCCGCGACGGACACGCCGAGCCCTGCGCCGGAAAGCGCGGGCGCGGCCACGGACGACCTTGGCGTCGAGCTCGCGGGCCTCGCCGGCACGCATCGGCGCGATGAGAGCAAGGCTTATGATCCGGCGCAACTCGAGCAGGGCGTCATCCTGAACGCGGCCGTGCTGCTCAAAGATGAGACCAAGCTCGACCAAACTTTGCCGCAGATCGAAGCCGCTGGGAAAAAAGCGGGGCTG
>DASYCL010000256.1:0-6059 GCA_036500245.1 Polyangiaceae bacterium
CGTTCGTGCGCGAGGCGACCTTCATCCTTTCGGGTTATCGCGGCGTCGCGATTTGGTTCTTGCCGATCCCGCTTCACGACTACGGCCAGATGACGGTGTTTTATCGTCAGTGCGAGCTCACCGGCACGAGCTTTCGCTCGATTTGGAAATCGGAATTGTTCCTCACGCCGATCATCGTCGGCGGCTCGCTGCTCTTCGCGCATTTCATTTGGGGCCTCGGTCCGATCCCGAGCTCGCAATATCTTTTCGCAGAGCAATGGTGGGAAGTGACCGCAGCGAACCAAGCGGTCGTTTATTCATCGACGCTCGGCGGCTTCACCGAGTTCGAAAAAGCCTTCAATCTGCACTACATCCTCGCCGGAGTCGGCGTCGGCGGCTTGCTTTTCGCCGGCCTGTCATGGCTCGGCGCGCCGGTGTTTTTCATCTACGGCATCGTGCGCGGACTCAATCAAACGCTGCCGTTCGTCGTGATTCCGCAATTCATTGGCGCGCTGATCGGTCGCTTCTACTTCCGTAAAAAATTCGGGTCGCTCTGGCTCAAATACATTCCGGTGCTGTTCGCCGGCTTTAGCTGCGGAGTCGGCTTGATCGGCACGCTCGGCATCGGCGTCACCTTCATCTCGAAGAGCGTGTTCACGCTTCCGTATTGAATATGGCCGAACCCGCACGACCTACGCCAAGCGAAACGCTGATCGAAGTGCGCGGTGTTTCCAAAATCTACGGGCGCAAACGCGAGCAAGTCCACGCGCTCCGTGACGTGAACCTCGACATCTATCGCGGCGAGTACCTCTCGATCATGGGTCCGTCGGGCTCCGGCAAATCCACGCTCTTCAACGTCGTCGGCGCGCTCGATCGCCCGAGCTCCGGCACGGTTAAAATCGGCTCGCTCGACCTCACCGCGCTCCCGAGCAAAAAACTCGCTTACGTGCGCTGCCACTACCTCGGCTACGTCTTTCAAGCCTACAACCTGATCGCGTCGCTCACCGCGTTACAAAACGTCGCGCTCCCTCGAATTTTTTTGGGGGCCAACGCCGAAGAAGCGGAAGCAGCAGCTCGCAGGCGACTCCAACAAGTGGGGCTTGGGCATCGGCTCGACCATCGACCCTCGGAGCTTTCCGGCGGCCAACAGCAGCGCGTCGCGATCGCGCGCGCGCTCGTGAACGACCCATCGATCATCCTCGCGGACGAACCCACTGCGAACCTCGATCTCAAAACCGGCGCCGAAGTGATCGGCATCTTGAAGGCGCTTTCGGTCGAAGACGGCGTGACCATCGTCACCGCCACACACGACCACAAGATGCTGAAGAACTCCGACCGCGTGCTCCACATCCGCGACGGCCAAATCGAAAAGATCGAACGCAGTGACGAGATCGACGTGGCCGAGGGCGAAATCGTGATCGGCGGCCAGACCGTGCACGAGTGAAGCCAAATCTCGCTCGATCCGCGCGCGCATTGAAACGTCTCGCGGCCTGAGCTATCGCCATCGCGCGAGCGACGTTCCATCACGGCTGAACGTGTCGCCCGCGGTTCGAAAATGTCAGACGGACCAAGTCGGAGCTCACGAGACAGCGCGCGCCTCTTGCGACGCTTGCTCGCGCTGAGCTGGCGCTACCGGCGCGAATGTCTGACGGTGTTCGGATTTCAGGTCGTGCTCTTGGCGCTCGGCATTTGGGGCTTGAGCTTCAGCGGCATCGCCATCGATGTCGTGCGCGCAGCGCTTCAACCCGGCACGCCTGGAGCCCGCTGGCCGCTCGGGCTCGCGCCGCCGGCGAGCTGGTCGCCGCGGCACGAGCTCCTCGCGATCAGCGCGCTCGTGCTCGTGATGGCCGCGACGCGCGCGCTGCTCAACTATTCATACTCGATCGCGGTCGGCAAACTGATTCATTTGAAACTCGTACCCGAGCTTCGCACCCTCGTATTCGACAAGCTGCAGCGCTTGAGCTTTCGCTTCTTCGACGAGAACGCGAGCGGCTCGATCATCAATCGCGTTACGGGTGACGTGCAGTCCGTCCGCTCGTTCGTGGACGGCGTGCTGTTGCAGGGCGCGATCATGATTTTGTCGCTCGTCGTGTACGTCACGTACATGGCGCACACGCACGCACTGCTGACGCTCGCGTGTCTGTTCTTGACGCCATTGCTCTGGTTCGCAACTTCGATTTTCGCCCGCTGGGCCCGGCCGGCATACGCCAAAAATCGCGAGCTGGTCGACGAAATGGTGCTCGCGATGTCCGAAGGCATTCACGGCATCCAAGTCACCAAAGTATTTGGACGCGAAGCCTTCGAGTACGAGCGCTTCGTCGAAAAGAATCGCGCGGTGCGCGATCAGCAGCGGCGCATTTTCATCAATGTCAGTCGCTTCAGTCCTGCGGTGCAGTTCATGACCGAGGTGAACATCGCGGTGCTGCTTTTCTACGGAGGCTGGCTCGTCGCGCATCACGCGATGACGCTCGGCGATTTGATCGTGTTCGCCGGCCTCTTGCAACAGTTCTCGAGCCAGGTCGCGAGCATGGCCGGCATCATCAACACGCTTCAGCAAAGCTTGATCGGCGCGCACCGCGTGTTCGAAGTGTTGGACGCGCCGCTCGGCGTCGAAACGCCGGCCAAGCCCGTGGCACTCGGCAAAATCACTGGCAGAATTCGTTTCGAGCGCGTGAGCTTTCGTTACAGCGAACACGCGCCCGAAGCCTTGTACGAGGTCGACCTCGACGTGCCCGCCGGGCGCTGCGTCGCGATCGTCGGCGTCACCGGCGCGGGCAAGAGCACGCTGCTCGAGCTGATTCCGCGCTTTCACGATCCGAGCTCTGGCCGCGTGCTCATCGACGGCGTGGACGTGCGCGAATTCGAGCTCGATTTTCTGCGTCGGAACATCGGGCTCGTCTTTCAAGAGAGCCTGCTCTTCAAGAGCAGCATCGCGGACAATATCGCATTCGGCCACCCTCACGCTTCACGCGAGCAGATCGAGCGCGCGGCCAAAATCGCCGGAGCGCATTCGTTCATCGTGAGCATGGAGCGCGGCTACGACACCGTGCTCGAAGAAGGCGCGGTCAACCTTTCCGGCGGCCAGCGTCAGCGGCTCGCGATCGCCCGCGCGCTGATCCTCGAACCGCCGATTTTGTTACTCGACGATCCGACGACTGCGATCGATCCAGAAACCGAGCACGAAGTATTGGAAGCGATGAGCTCGGCCACCACGGGCCGCACGACACTCGTGGTCGCGAATCGTTTGGCGACTCTGAGGCGCGCGGATCACATCGTGGTGCTGCAGGGCGGCGAGATCGTCGAGCGCGGCACTCACGAGGAATTGATGCGCCAGCGCGGCCTCTACTACGCAGCGGCCGCGTTGCAAGCGGCTGACCCCGAGAGCATCGCGCTGCTCGAAGGCTTCCGAGGCACGGCATGAGCTTGGACAAGTCGAAGCCTCGAGCCGGAAAAGACACGCAGCAGCCTCCGCTCGACTTCGCGGTGATTCGGCGTGTCTTCGCATACACCAAATCATACGCGCGGCTGCGAAACACGTTGATCTTGCTGGTCGTCACGCGTTCGATTCAAACTCCGCTCGTGATTTGGGCAATCGCGGCCGTGATCAGCGGCCCGATCGCGCGTCAAGATCCGCACGGCACGCTGCTCGGCGTCGCCGGTTTCCTCGCGCTCGCGGCGTTCACCGAGTTTTGCTTCATCTATCGATCGCGTTTGGCGCTGCGGCTCGGCGAAGCGGTCGTGCACGATCTTCGAAACGAGATCTATGCGCACCTTTTGGCGCTGCCGATGAGCTTCTTCAAGCGCACGCAGATCGGGCGCTTGATTGGTCGAGTCACCGCCGACGTGGACGCCGTGCGGGTTGGCGTCCAAGACGTCGCGTTCGTGAGCACGGTGCAGGGCGGCAACATGCTGATCAGCGCCCTCTTGATGCTCTACTACGATTGGAAGCTGTTCCTCGTCGTGCTGACGATGGCGCCGATCTTACGGCTGATGATCGGTCACTTTCGAGTCAAGCTCAGCGAAGCGTATCGCCAACAATCCGAAAGCTTCAGCCGCGTGACTGCGACGCTCGCCGAATCGGTCAACGGCATTCGCGAGATTCAGGGCTTCGTGCGCCAGGACGTGAACGGGGGGCTATTCGGGCAGCTGATCTACGATCACTCGAAGTACAACATGAGCTCGGCGCGCCACTCAGCGGTGTTTTTGCCGCTGCTCGAGTTCAACGGCCAATTGTTTCTGGCGATTCTGCTCGTCGTCGGCGGCTATCAAGCGATCGGACACGATGTGCCGCTGAAGGCGCTGATTCAGTTCCTGTTCTTGTCGAACGCATTTTTCAGTGCGATTCCTACGATCGGCAACCAATACAACCAAGCGCTGACCGCGATGGCCGGAGCCGAGCGCGTGTTCGCGCTGCTCGACACGACGCCGGATTGGAAGGATGCGGCAGACGCGATCGCTCTTCCGCCGCTCGATGGCAAAGTCGAATTTCGCGAGGTCTCGTTCGGCTATTTGCCGGGCAAAACCGTGCTACACGAAGTGAGCTTCGCGGCCGAGCCGGGCATGACCGTTGCGCTGGTGGGTGAAACCGGCAGCGGCAAATCTTCGATCGTGAACTTGGCGGCGAAGCTCTACTTGCCGAATTCAGGCGCGATTTTGCTGGACGGCCGCGACATCCGCGGCGTGACCAGCGAATCCCTACACAAGCAAATCGGCAGCGTGACGCAGGACAATTTCTTGTTCAGCGGCAGCGTGCTCGAGAACATCCGCCTTGGTCGGCCCCAGGCGAGCGACGAAGAAGTGCGCGCGGCCGCGGCTGCGCTGGGAGTCGCCGATCTGATCGAAGATTTACCGGGTGGCTTCCGCGCCGCGGTCGGCGAAAAAGGCAGCGGACTCTCGCTCGGGCAACGCCAGGTGATCTGTTTTGCCCGCGCCATGCTGGCCGACCCGCGCATCCTGATCCTGGACGAAGCGACCAGCTCGGTCGACGCTTTGACCGAAGCGCGCTTGCAGGGCGCGCTCGCGAAACTCTTGCGCGGGCGCACCAGTTTCGTGGTCGCGCACCGGCTCAGCACGATTCGGCACGCGGACTTGGTGCTCGTGCTCGCGCACGGCCGGGTCGTCGAACGCGGCTCGCATCGCGATTTGCTTGCCCACGGCGGGCGCTATGCCAGCATGTACCGGCAGTTCGTCAGCTCGATTGATGTCTGAGCTTTGAGATTTTGGAGCCCTACGCGAGCACGGCGCTTGGCCGCTCGCGCATCGAGCGACGCGACTGGCGGCGCGAGGGGGAGAACGGGCAAGATTTACTTAGGCCAGAGTAGTTCGCTGTTGCGGGCAAATCTTTGCGCTATGCGCGACGCATGCCCGCGTTTCACACGCGTGATCACGGATCTGATTTTTTTGTCCGACCGGAAACTTTGCAGCTCGGGTGTTGGATCGAAGCAAAAAATCGAACTGAGAACCTCGTTTTTGATCCGATCTGGAAACGGTTGCAGAGCTAAAGCTGGAACCGGTGCTACACTGGGACTGTTCGGCGGCGTTCGGTACTTTCGTGCCTTTGGTCCAGCCTTCGAATTGGAACTAGTTCCGCAAACCCCCGGGTGAAGAACATGCAGCAAGACGTCCAAGGGAAGGTCGATAGCCGTGCGATGCGCGAGGTCAACCGCTCGATTGTCCTCGACATCATTCGTCGCGGTGGGCGGGTCTCGCGTACGGATTTGGCTCGGCGCTCGGCGCTGACCAAACCGACCGTGTCGGCGATCGTCGAAGACCTCTTGGCGCGCGGCATCGTCCAAGAGGTTGGCTACGGCAAGACCGTCGCGAGCGGCGGAAGGCGCGCGCGCTTGCTCGAGTTCAACGACGCATCCGCCGCCTATCTCGGGATTTGTCTGGGCGTGAACACGACCACCGTCGGCTTGGCGGACGCGCGCGGCGAAATCCGCGTGCGGCGCGAAATGCCGACCTTGCACGGCAATCCGGAAGACACGGTGAAAGCCGCTGCAGCTTTGGTCGAAGAGGTATGCGCGGAAGCAGGCTTCCCGCGCGACCGGCTGCAAGCGGTCGGCGTTACGGTCCCCGGT
>DASYCL010000257.1:0-2525 GCA_036500245.1 Polyangiaceae bacterium
TCGGCAGCGTTGTGCCGGCCGTCCAGTATTTGCGGCACCGCGCCACAGCGCCCACTGCGAGCCCAGTCGCCACAGCGACGACTGAAGCCGCTTCGACTGCCGTCGCTCCAGCGAGCACCGGAGCGAATGACACTGCTCCGGAACCGATGACCAGCGCTGACTCGGCCCCTGAAGCGGCAACGAATAGCGCTGCTGCAACCCCGCACATCGAAACCAAGCCGAGCTCTGCTTCTGCACTTTCGGCGGAGCTCAGCGCGCTCGATACGGCGCGCTCGGCGCTCGCCAGCGGCAACCCGAGCTCCGCGTTGAGCGATCTGGATCAATACGCGCATCAATTTCCGCACGGGAAATTGGGCCTCGAAGCCGAAGTGCTGCGCATCGATGCGCTGGCGAAGAGCGGGCAAAGCGCGGCAGCAAAGAAACGTGCCCAGGCCTTCATGAAGCGTCATCCGGACAGTGTTCTCGCGTCGCGCGTGCGCGCTTACGCGGAGCAATGATCCGCGCACGCGCAAGCGCCCTAGCCACGCGCATCCGCCACGCTGGGCTCGTGGCGTGTTTGTTCTTCGCGTCGAGTGGTTGCACGAGCACACTCGACTCACTCGGCACGGATCCGCAAGCAGTGGGCACGGTGGACGGCGGACCGAGCACGCTAGTGCCGCTGGTCGGCCCAACGAGCTATGGCAATGCATTCCGCGATTTCGCCGGCAAAAGCGACGCCGACATCGCCGCAAAGCTCGCGGCTGCGTTCGCGCAACTCTTTCACGGCGATCCGTCGACGCAGGCTATTTATGTCCAAGTCGGCGCTGATCAAGCCAAAATCATGGACATCTTTCACGGCGACGTGCGCAGCGAAGGCATCGGCACGTGCATGCTCGTCGCGGTCGAGCTCGACAAACGCGATGAATTCGATCGTCTGTGGACCTACGCCAAGGCGTCGCTCGAGCAGACCAGCGGCCCAGGCCAAGGCTATTTCAATTCAGTGTGCGACGACACGACACCGTGTCTCGATCCCTACGGTATGGAGCAATTCGTGACCGCGCTGATCTTCGCGCACGATCGCTGGGATCCGAGCGGCGCGGCTTCGTACGTGAGCGACGCGCTCGCTCTGCTCGATTTGCTGCAAAACAAACAGCAAGAAAATGGTGGTTCGAGCTCGGGCATCGTCAGTGTGTTCGATCCGACGACCGCGCTCGTGCGCGAACAGCCGACGCCGGCGAACGCGGGCTACACGCGTTCCTCCCTAGAAATTCCCGAGTTCTACGAACTCTGGGCGCAGGCGACCGGGAACGCTTTTTGGACCAGCGCGGCGGCGGCCGCGCGCGCGAACCTTGCCGCGACGGCGAACATGAGTACTGGACTTTGGCCGATGCGCAGTTATTTCGACGGCTCACCGGTGCCCAATTTCGACACCTTCCTACCGCAGGGCTATCGCACCGAGCTCAACCTGGCGCTCGACGCGCTGTGGGGCAAAGCGCCGAGCACCGAAGGCACTGAAGCCAATCGCGTGCTCGGCTTTTTCACCGCGCAGGGCATCGACAAAACCGGCAAATCGTACGAGCTCGACGGCACCGTCATCGACGCGATGCACGAGCTCGGACTCACCGCCGCGAACGGCGCGCTCGCAGCCGCCTCTTCGCTCGCGAATCGCGCGGACTTCGTCAACTCGGTTTGGAACATGGCGATCCCGAGCGGCGATCCGCGCTACTACGACGGCATCTTGTATCTTACGAGCTTGCTCGTGTTGAGCGGGCAGTATCGCGTTTACTGAGCGCACGGCGCGCGGCGCGCACGCAAACCTCGTCGGACGCGCATACGCAAAGGCAGTGCGACGCTCGGCCGCAGCACGCACCGCAGAGTTGCAAATTGCGCGCAAGCCTAGATGCGGGCCCGAAAACTCGCGGCAAAAAGCGGCGATCTCTGGTGGCATTCGGCTTGCTCTCGCCGGCCAGCAAGCGCGACTCAGAAGCTCGCATTCGAGCTCCGACGTCGGCGCGGGAGAACTTCAATGCTTGCAAAAACCGTCGTGTTGTCGCTGATTGCGTGTGTCGCCGCGTGCTCGAGCTCGGGTTCGGACTCGGGTGGAAGCGGAACTCCGAATGCAGGTTCGAGTGGTCAAACTTCGGCCACTGCCGGCACTTCGAGCAGCGCCGGCACCAGCTCGGGCGGCACGAGCGGCAGCGCGGGCGCGAGCAACTCTTTCACCGGTACGGGCGGCACGAGCGATGGCGCGAGCAGCAGCGGCGGCGCGAGTGGCGGAGCGGGCGCGGGTGGCTCGGCGGGCAGCGCGGGCGCAGGCCAGGCGGGCGCAGCAGCCGGTAATGGCGTGAATCCGCCGGGCAAGCAGTCTTTGATTTGGGTTTGGCTCGACTACAAAACCTCGATCGATACCGTGATCAAAAACAAGGCGAGCTTCACGCACGTGAGCCCGGCCTTGTATCAGCTCAACTACAGCTACGCGTCCGGCACGCCAAAGCTCGTGAACACGAACGACAACTTCGACGGCCTCAGCTCGAAGCAAATCGCGG
>DASYCL010000258.1:0-2125 GCA_036500245.1 Polyangiaceae bacterium
GGATCTGCCTGCGCACGACATCGCGCGCAAGCGACGCATAGCGCGACGGCTTCATCCAGCCGAGCTCGTGCACTTCGAAGCCTTGCCACTCGGCGCGCGCGTCTGGCAATGCCTCGGCGCGGTGCCAAATGTGGGCGTAGCTTTGGAGGGCATCGAGCGCCGCGCGGCCCAGGCGTTTCTGCTCCGCGGCATCGAGGCGATCGGCGGCCCATTCGAAGTAGAGACTGCCGAAGCGCGCATGCCGCGCTTCGTCCCGCAGGATCGTTTGATAGACGGAGCGCAGCAACGGATGCGTCGTTTCGCGCATGATCGGCGCGGCAGTCGAGCCCGCGAACACTTCCGCGATGCAGCCGATGCGGAGCGCCAGCTCGCTCGCGCGTTGAAACGGATTCTGAGCCGTCGGTGTCGCCGGCGCGAGCTGGCTCGGTTCGAGCACGCGTGCCGGTGCGCCGCCGAGTCGCATCAACACGCGGCTCGCGAGCTCCACGTGCCGCACTTCGTCCGCCAAGAAATCCCCTGTCATGCCGATCAAGTCGAGCGGCGCGCGCGCTTCCGTCAATGCGCCGACCACGTCCGCGAATGCGGCGATGGCCGCGTACTCCGCGAGCACGAGGCCCATCCACACTTCACGCGCCGCCTCCACGAACGAAGGCGGATAGCGCGCCGGTTCGAGCGAATCCCAATCGAACTCACCTTCCGGGCGCGCCTTGCGAAAGTGAAATTCGGCAGGACCGCCGAGCCACTCGAGCGTGAAGGGATCGCTCATCCGGCCGAGCCCGCTTGTCCCCCCGAGCCGCCCGGCTGGATCATCGCGCCGCAGACGTGTCCGTTGCACGGTCCGCCGCCCGTGCCGCCGTTCGCTTCGCCGGCTTCGCCGGCGCTACCCGGTTCGATCACCAGACCGCAAGGCACCTGCGTGGTGCCACCGGTGCTGGTGCCGCAAGGATGGCCTTCGGCGCCGGCTGCACCATTTCCGGCGGAGCCTGCTGATGGCATGATCATCACGCCGGTCACGACGCGCCCGCCGGAACCGGCGACAGCAACCGTACCGGCAGAACCGCCGGCGCTCGACGTCGCGTCCGTGCCCGAGCAACCGGCGATCGCGGACGACGACAGCGCTGCGCCGGATGCGAGCGACAACAGCAAATAAGAGGATCGGCGTTTATGCATTTTCAAACCCTCGTTCGGCGCGAAAAGGGCGCCTTCAATCTTAGCTCAGCAAACTCCGTACCGCCGTTTGCCAAGACCGAACCAGCGAAGATGTGGGGATTTCCGAGGGTTCTTTGGCACACACCCGAGCCGACTGGCACATGAGCGCGGCAGCGCGATCCGGTTGTTCTTGGGTGAAAGATCTCGCCGACGCGGAGAGCTCACGCACCTTCGGTGCTCGGTTTGCTCGATGTTTGATCGCTCGCACGATATTCGAACCAGTCGAAGTCCGCGGGACGAGTGCACGGCGCGCCGTTGCCGGTCGCGTACATCGCGAAGTACACGCCGGTGAAGCCGCCAGCGACTTCGGTCGACAGATAACGAGTCTCGCCTTCACCGAGCGGCCGCAGTTCGCTTTCGGAGCGGCCGAAGCAGAAACTGTATTTCGTGCGGTCCGCGTCGATCGCGAGCACCCAGCCGCGCTCGGATGCAGGCAGCGCTTGGCAGGCGACTTCGGCTTGCAAGCTGCCGATGCGGCGTCGCAAAACGACGCTCGGCACACCATCGCGCCGAGTCAGGAAGATCTCGTAGTGATGTTGCTCGTTCATACGCACCACGAGGCCTGCTTCCTCGCGCGCGCTCATGGGCTCGAATTCGAGCCGAACCGCTACGCGAACCGCAAAGTGAGATTGCCTCCGGCCGAGCCACGCGGGTGATGCAATGTCGTTCAGCCCATCCGCGGAGCCGCGCAAGCGCAAATAGCCGGGCCGCGCGCTCAGTGAGTAGAGCTCGGGGTTCGGGTTGCGCAGATAGTTCCAACAGAGCGCGAGCTCGCGCGAGTCGAAGTCGTCGCGCGCTGGCGCCGCGGGCGCGGGGTCGAGCGCGAGCGGCGTTTCTTCTTCGAGCGAGAGCCGGCCTTGTTCGGCGAAAACCGGAAAGCCGTCTTCGGCCCAGCGCACCGGGCTCAAAAAGGTTT
>DASYCL010000259.1:0-7911 GCA_036500245.1 Polyangiaceae bacterium
TCAATTTCGGCCCCCGCGCGCATCGCCAAGAAGTTCTTGTTTTCCGCGAGTAACCTGAGCACGCCGCCACCGACGGTGCCGCAGCCGAGCAGGCTGACGCGGATAGGGGATTTTTCGCGTTCCTGAGTCACACTAGCCTCCGAATTCAGGCGGGACACTGTCGCGACTTCCGCCGCCGGGTCAAGCGGTTCCGCGGCGGCCCGGCGCGCGCTCAGCCGGTCGAACCCGTTTCGGCTGGAACTTCGTGCGCGCTGACGCTCGGCTCGGGCGCGACCGTGGCTTCGAGCCACGACAGCTTGGCGCGAATGTGGGCGCGAATCGCACGCTGCGGCGCGTTTTGCATTTCGTTTTCCCAGCTTCGGATCCGCGGTCGACCGGCGTTGGCCGCGACGGCGATCGGCATGCCCGTCACCGGATCGCGATCGGCGACGAAGAACGAGTGGCTGTGCAATTTGCCGTCACTGCGCAGCCCGAAAATAGTCACGATATCGAACGGCCGATATTCGTCGCGGTGCGCATAGATATCGGCAAAAAAGGCTTGGTGATCGTAGAAAGCGACGCGCGTCTCGGGCGGAGTCTCGGTCACGTCGAACCATTCGGGATGGGCGGCGGCAAAGGCGATGAACGTTTCCACGCTGCGGCGATTGTCGAGGTTGAACGAGTCGAAGTTGAGCTTGCCCGGGACGAACTCGCGATGCTCCCCGCGTGCGCGAAACCAAGCGCCACTCGAACGCTCGAGTGTGTCCATCACGAAGTCGATGCAAACTTGCGGCACGTGCGGCCGGCCACGCTGGTCGAAGACCCAATATCGATCGTCGTTGAAGCTATAGCGATCTCGGCCGTCGAGGTAGGCGCGCCGCCAAGCGGGACGGAGCTGACCGTCTTGCTGGCCTTCTTCGGTTTTGGGTTCGTCGAACGGCAACGCTTCGTCGACTTCGCTCGCGACGACGCGCGACAAAACATCGACGACGCGAGCGCGCCGTTTCGCGAGCGCTCGCGCTTGCGCGACATTTTCGCCGAGCGCTTCCGGCACGCGCTCGCATTCGAGCTCGAACCCGGTTTCGACGCGCCGGAGCGCGGCGGGCACCCAATCATCGCCGAAGCGCAGCGCGACAATGGCGCCGCTGTCGCTCAGATGATCGATCCGCATTTCGTCGGCAAAGGTTTGCGCGGCCACGCCGCGCAGATCGCGTTGCAACGCCGGCCCCGGCTCGGATTTCGGCAAAAATACGCGATCGAACAACAAGAGCGCGGCGCGCTGTCCGCGTTCCGGGCCTTCCTTGTATTCGTAGTCACCGTTGTGGCGCACGAGCGGAAAGCGTTCGCGCCCGCGCTCGAGCACGATTTCCGGCTCGCGAAACAAGAGGCCGAGCGCGAGGAAATTCACGTACAACGCGGCGAGCTCGGGCGACTCGGTGTAAAGGTAACCCTCGGTCAGAAAGACTTCGCGCGCGAGCTCCGGACTCTTCTTCACGCGCACGAGCACGCGCTCGAACGCTTGCCACGGGTGAGGATCGCTCGCCATATCGGCGCGGAGCGCGCGAGCTTCGGCCGAAGCGCGCCGTTCGTCGAACGCGGGTGCGCGCGCGAACACGACTGGCTCGGCGCGCGCGCGGCCGAGCAAGAGCGCGCGCGGAAAGCCGGCGTTGACGAGCGCGCCGGGCAACTGAGGTTCGGCTTGGAGCCGCGCCAATGCATCCCGACAGGAGACGCTTTCCGGGCTCTCGACGGCTGCCGCATTCGCGGGAGAATGGTTGGGGGTGCCGTACGCGACGAACACCGTCGCGGAGGCGACGGGCTCGGCTCGGCGAAAATCGTGGCGCGCGCAGCCGGCCATGGCAACGCACGCGCAAACGAACGAGCGCGCCAAAATCCCAAGCCAATCGTCTTGGATTCGAAAGTCCACCGAGCTCAAAAGGGTACCTTTCCGAGCCCGTGTTTCGCAACTCCTCATGCGACCGACTGTTCCAGCTCGCGGTTCGCCGCACCGAATTTCGAGCTTCGATGCTACAAGGCTCGCCCATGGCCGAGCTCGAAACGCACTCCGTAAGCAACCCCGACGCCCACACCCTGGCGATCGACATCGGCGGCACGGGGATCAAGATGATCGTGCTCGACGGCGCGGCGAAGCCGTTGAACGAACGCGCGCGCACCCTCACCCCGCATCCGTCGACGCCCGACGCAGTGCTCGGCGTGATCGAAACCATGATCCAAGCGCAGCCGGCATTCGATCGAGTTTCGGTCGGTTTTCCCGGCGTGGTGAAACGCGGCGTGATTCAAACCGCGCCGAACCTCGGTGGCGACATCTGGCACGGCTTCGCGCTCGAGCAACGCATCCACGAGCTCGCCGGTCGTCCAGTGCTCGCGATGAACGACGCTGATTTGCAGGGCTTCGGCGTAATCGCAGGCAGCGGCGTGGAGCTCGCGCTCACGCTCGGCACCGGCGTCGGCGCGGGCCTCTACGTCGACGGACGGCTCGTGCCAAATCTCGAGCTCGGCCATCACCCCTGGAAAAAAGAAAAGACGTACGAAGAGCGACTCAGCGACGCCGAACTAAACGAGATCGGCAAAAAGCACTGGTCCCGCCGCGTACTCGAAATGATTGAGCAGCTCGAACCCATCTTCAATTACGACATGCTGTATCTAGGCGGCGGCAATGCCGAGCACATCAAGGGCGTGGAATTGCCAGCCAACGTGAAGCTGTTCAGCAATGTGGAAGGGATGACGGGTGGTGTGAAGATTTGGGCATTGCGGCCGCGCTAATTTGCTGCTGGTTTTTTTGCCGAGACGACGGCGGTTGGCTTTTGCCGCTCGCGCGCTTGGTGAAACAGCTCGCGCCTGTTCGGTCAGGTCTTGTTGGGTCCCGGCTGCTTTCTAGAACCGTGATCAGCCGCGCGAATTTGTAGCTTTGTTTTATTCCCGTGCATGCGATCGTTGGCCCTTCGCGCGCGCTGCGGCGCGAAGAGAAGAGAGCGCTGAGGAGCTGAGCGTCGTGATTCACTCTGAAGCACAAAACGAAAAACCCCGTGAGTAAAAACTCACGGGGCTTCCCGATTCGTTGCGCCTACTAGTCAGTTACTAGAAGGCTGCGGCGATTCGCGTTTCGCGACCTCGTCGAGATATGCCTGGGACGGTTGCGGCATTTTCTCGAGCGCGGCTTCGAGCACTTCGTCGAGCTTGTGTACGAACACGAATTCGAGCTCGTCGCGCACTTCCTTCGGCACTTCGTCGAGGTCCGCTTTGTTGCGTTCCGGGACGAGCACGCGCTTGATGCCGGCGCGGTGCGCCGCGAGCGTCTTCTCTTTCAAGCCGCCGATCGGGAGTACCCGGCCGCGGAGCGAGATTTCGCCCGTCATCGCGACGTCGTGCCGCACACGGATGCCCGTGAGCAGCGAGACGATCGCGGTGAACATCGTGATGCCCGCGCTCGGGCCGTCTTTCGGCATGCCGCCCGCGGGGATGTGGATGTGCACGTCGCTCTTCTCGAGGAAGTCCTTCGGGATGCCGTATTTCTCGGCGTTCGTGCGCACGTAGCTCAAGGCTGCGTGAGCGCTTTCCTTCATGACTTCACCGAGCTGACCGGTCAGCTGCAGTTTGCCCGTGCCGAACATGCGCGTGGCTTCGATGAACAGAATCTCACCGCCGACACTCGTCCAGGCGAGGCCGGTTGCGACGCCGGTCTCTTCCGTGCGCTCGGCCACTTCACTCGTGAACTTGATCGCGCCCAAGAACTCGCGAAGGTCGTCCTCACTCTTGATGACGCGCTGGCTCGAGTCGCCTTCGGCGACCTTCACCGCCACGCCGCGAATCACGCTCGCCACCGTACGTTCGAGCGAACGCACGCCGGCTTCACGGGTGTAGTGCTCGATCAGCTCTTCCACGGCTTCGTCCGTGATCGTGAGTTGCTCGGGTTTGAGGCCGTGCTCCTCGAGCTGCTTCGGAATCAAGTGCTGCCGCGCAATCGCGAGCTTTTCACGTCGCGTGTAGCCCGGGATTTCGAGGATCTCCATGCGGTCCCGCAAGGGCGGCGGGATCGGGTCGGCGATGTTCGCCGTAGCGACGAACATGACGCTCGAGAGATCGTACGGAATCTCGAGATAGTGATCCGCGAACGTGTTGTTTTGCTCCGGGTCGAGCACCTCGAGCAACGCCGCGCTCGGATCGCCGCGGAAGTCGTGCCCGATCTTGTCGACCTCATCCATCATGAAGACGGGATTGATCGTCGCGGCCTTCTTCATGCCCTGGATGATCTGACCCGGGAGGGCACCGACGTAGGTCCGCCGATGACCGCGGATTGCCGCTTCGTCGTGAACGCCGCCGAGCGACACCCTCACGAATTTGCGGCCGAGCGCGCGCGCGATGCTCTTGCCGAGCGACGTCTTACCAACGCCGGGCGGCCCGAGCAGGCACAGAATCGGACCTTTCTTGTCCTTCTTCAGCTTGCGCACCGCGAGGTACTCGACGATGCGCTTTTTGACCTTTTCGAGGCCGTAATGGTCCTCGTCCAAGACGCGACGCACCTCGGCGATGTCGAGGTTGTCGTCGGTCGCGGTCGTCCACGGCAAGTCCAAGATCCAATCGAGGTACGTGCGCACGACCGTGTACTCGGCGCTACCGACTTGCATCGAGCGCAGGCGCTTGAGCTGCTTCTTGGCGACGTTGTCCGCCTCGTTCGGCAAAGTCGCTTTCGCGATCCGCTCCTCGAGACCGTCCAGATCGCCTTGATCGCCGTCGTCTTCGCCGAGCTCTTCTTTGATGGCTTTTAGCTGTTGGCGGAGCACGTACTCGCGCTGGTTCTTGCCCATCTCCTCTTTGATCTGGGAATTGATGCGCTCGCGCATCTTCAAGATCTCGAGTTGGCGAGTGAGCAAGCGCAGTACCTTACGAATGCGCTCTTTGACTTCGACGGTTTCGATCAGTTGCGCCTTTTCCTCGACCGGAGCGTCCAGGTTCGCGGCTACGAGGTCCGCGAGCGCGCCGGGCGCTTGAATCGAGTCGATCAGAGAGCCCGCTTCACGCGGCAGCTCCGGCATCAGCTGAATTACTTGCTTCGCGACATCGCGCAAGCTCATCGCGAGCGCTTCGGCTTCGACGTCTTCGGTCGACGGCGTCTCCACGCGCGTGACCTTGGCGCGCATGAACGGCGCGGTCTGCGTCAGCGAGTCGAGCCGAATGCGCGTGAGGCCCTGCAAGATCAAAGAATAGTTCCCGGAACTGTGCTTCAGCGCTTTGAGCACGCGCGCCGCACACCCAACCGGATACAGGTCGTCCGCGCTCGGATCATCAGTGGCGGGATCTCGCTGCGCGAAGATCGCGATCACCGGCGTCGAAAGGTTGTGCACGTCTTCGACCAGCGCGACGGATTTCTCGCGACCTACGTCGAACGGCGCAACAGCGCCGGGGAAAAGTACGGCGTTCCGAATCGGCAAAACCGCAAGTTCGTCTCCGAACTTGATCTCCTCTTCGGTCGGAGGCGGCGGTTGCGGCGGTTGCGGCGGCTTTTTCTTTTCACTCATGTGTTCCTCATCTTGTCACTCGCGACGGGCCAAGCGCACCCTCTATTTTCTGCCGCTTTGCTTCGATTCGGGGTGGCCCGGTACCGCGCCGTCTTTGATTCAATCTCAGAACCTAACCACAGCAATACGTCGCGCTAGGCCCCGAGGATTACAAGCCCTTCAGCGGGGCGACTCGCAACGCACGGCGGCAACCACACTCATCTGGTATAGGCACGGACGTGCGCGCTGTCTTCTTCGGAACCCCCGCCATCGCAGTGCCCGCGCTGCGCGCGCTCGGCGAAGTGGCTGAAATCGTTGGCGTGGTGTGCCAACCGGATAGGCCGAAAGGCCGAGGTTTGCAGCTCCAATCGCCTGCCGTGAAAGTCGCAGCGCTCGAGCTCGGCTTCTCGGTACACCAACCCGTCAAAGTGAAGACCGGCAATCTCGACGAGTGGCTGCGCGAGCGCTCGCCGGACGTGGCGCTAGTTTTGGCATACGGCCGTATTTTGCCGAAAGCCGTGCTGAGCGCACCGCGACGCGGCTGCATGAATCTGCACGCTTCGTTGCTCCCGCGCTGGCGCGGCGCGGCTCCGATCAACTGGGCAATCATGCACGGCGACAGCGAGACCGGCATGTGCCTGATGCAAATGGACGAAGGCCTCGACACGGGCCCCGTTTACGCGCGGCACGCGATCGCGATTGGAGCCGAAGAAACCGCAGGCGAATTGACGGAGCGACTCGGCTTGCTCGGCGCCCAGGTCGTACGCGAAGAGCTCGCGCGCGCGGTCGACGGCGCACTCGAGCCGATCCCACAAGAACACGAAAAAGCGACCCATGCGCCACCACTCGAGCGCCAGCACGGCGCGCTCAATTTCTCGCGTTCCGCGCGTGATTTGCTCAATCTCGTGCGCGGCCTCGCGCCGCGACCGGGCGCGCACACGTTGCTCCACGGGCGGCCGCTGAAAATCGCGCAAGCTCGCCCTGACGCGGGTTCGGCGCGTGGTGTGCCGGGGCTCGTGAGCGTCGAGCAAAAGCGCGTGCTCGTGAGTACGGTCGACGGTGCGTTCGAGCTCTGCCGCGCGCAGCTCGAAGGCCGCAAAGAGCTCGCCGCAATCGACTTGATCCACGGCCGCGCGCTGAAAGCCGGCGACATCCTCGGTCAGTAGCTCCAAAGCTAGACACGTCGTGCTCCACGCAAACCGCGCGCTTCAGTTCCGTCGTCGCGAGAACGGCCATCGGGCCGCCGATGCGCGGAATTCAGCACCGAGGTACAAAGCGCGCTAGCATCCGCTCGCTTCAATGGAGCAATCAGGGAGCTTCATCGAAACCATGCGTGCCGAGTTTCGAGCGTTTCGGATCGTACCGAAACGCGGGCACTGGCCGTCGCGCGCAATCGACTTGGCGCTCAAATTCCTGACTTTTGGCGGCCAGAAGCACTATCTCACCCGCTACCACACCGTGATCGGCGAAACCTTGTACGTGCCGCCAACGTGGGAAGCGATGAGTGACGTGGAGCGCGTGATCCTGCTGCGTCACGAGCGGGTTCACTTGCGACAGCGTCGCCGCTACGGTTCCGTCGTGATGACGTTCCTCTACCTGGTCCCGTTCTTTCCGCTCGGCCTCGCCTACGGCCGCGCGCGCATCGAGTGGGAAGCGTACGAGGAAACTTTGCGCGCGACGGCCGAGCTCCTAGGCCCCGAAGCCGCGCGCTCACCGACGCTGCGCGCGCACATCATCGAACGCTTCACGGGCCCCGACTACGGCTGGATGTGGCCGTTCGAGCGCGCGGTACAAACCTGGTACGACCGCGCGCTCGCGAACCTCCCAGCCCCGGCGTGAATACTTAACTGCGTATGTCCACAGTCATCGGCATCGATCTCGGCACCACGAACACGGTCGTTTCCGTCGTTCGCGACGGCCAAGCCTCCGCGCTCACGGACGACGCCGGGCAAACACTGATTCCGTCGGTGGTTTCCTTTCATCCGAACGGCAACGTGCTGGTCGGGCGCAGCGCCAAAGAGCGCCGTATCGTCGACGCGCAAAGCACGATCTACTCGATCAAACGCCTGATCGGGCGCAGCTGGGATTCCGAAGAGGTGCGCCGCGCGCGCTCGCGCTTCCCGTTCGAAATGCGCGAAGGGCCGGGCCAAGCCGCGCTCGTGGTCGCGCGCGGCGAGACCTACACGCTGCCGGAAATCAGCGCCTTCGTGCTGCGCAAGGCGAAGAGCGTGGCCGAAGCCGCGCTCGGCACGACGGTCGATCGCGCGGTCATCACCGTGCCCGCGAACTTCAACGATTTGCAGCGCGCAGCGACCAAAGTCGCGGGCCGCGTCGCCGGCCTCGAAGTCTTGCGCATCTTGAACGAGCCGACCGCGGCCGCGCTCGCTTACGGCTACGGTCGCTCGAGCAACGAGCG
>DASYCL010000260.1:0-6469 GCA_036500245.1 Polyangiaceae bacterium
GAAGACGGCGCTTTCGCACGCATCGCCGTGCAATCGAGGCTATCCTAACCCAGGGAGACCTCGCGCCCACCGTGAAAACCGCCGGAATATCGCCAGTACCCCGCGCGCTACCGCCTGCGTGGACCGAACGCTCGCGCACGCAATCGGTGCTCGCGCTGCTTGCGCTGCTCGGGAGCTGTAGCGTCGTCGGCTGCATACACCGGCGCCACAATTTGCCACATCGCGACAGCACGGAGCGAGCCAAGCCGATGCCGATTGCGCGCTCCGAACCCGCAGCGCCGCGCGCTGAAGTCGCCGAGCCGGGCGCGGCATCGAGTCCCCATACTGCGCACAAACTGGCGAGCACGCAGATCGACGGCGCTGATTTTCCAGATGGCGTGCTGGCCCTCACTTGGGATGACGGACCGGATCGCCACACACTCGAGCTCGCTCATTACTTACGGAAGCAGCACGTGTCGGCCACCTTCTTCGTGGTGCAGGCTTGGTCGCCCGGTGTCTCGTCTTATCCGGGGTATGGGCCATCGGTACAGAATACGGGGTACGCTCGGATCCCGGTGCTCCGCCAGCTCGTCGAGCTCGGTCACCGCGTGGGAAACCACACCCTTCATCACGTCTACCTCGCCGGCGTAGACGGCGCGCGCGCACGCACCGAGCTCGCGACGGAACAACACGCGCTCGCGCCTTTCGAAAGCGATGAATTGAGCTTGTTTCGTGTGCCCGGCGGCGCCTGGAACCGCACGGTCGCCGATGAAGAAAGCGCTGCGCCGAACCTCGACGAGCTCGTCGGTCCGATCCGTTGGGACGTGGACCGAAAGGATTGGGAGAGCTCGATTCGCTGTGATTCTACCGAGCCCGAGCTCGAGTGTGAAGCCTGGCGCGGAGGTCAGCGCTTGAAGCCGAAGGTGACGGCCGCGCGTTACCTCGAAAGCATTTCGAAAGCCCGGCACGGCATCGTGCTTTTGCACGACCGCGTGGCTGACGTCGGATCGCGTTATGCGCTCGATGTCGCGCACGCACTCTTGCCAGCGCTGATCGCACGAGGCTTCGTGTTCGCCGCGCCCGTGCTCGGATTTTCACCGCTGAGTGAACGGCTGAGTGCGAGCGCGCAGAACGCGCTCGCCAACGCAGACATCCGAAACTGGACTTTCGTCGACAAAAACGCCGATGGAAGAGCGGATTTGTGCAAGCACGAAGCGAGCGGCTGGACTTGCTTGCCCTCGACCGCAGCACCGGACACCGCGCGTGACGGCGTTCCCAAGACCATGTTCGGCGCAGCCACCCGCGTCGCTAGCCATCCCGAAGTGCCGCCGCTCGAAGGCTCGCGCGAGTGCACGCTTCAGCTCGGACCCAGCGCGCGCCTCGCCGACGTCGACGGCGATGGTCGCGCCGATTGCTGCGCGCTCACTCAGCGAGGCGTAAGCTGCGCGCGGGCGCATGGGTCGTCCTTCGCTGCGCCCGAGCTCTGGTCAGCGGACCAGAACTTCAGCGCGGCACCTGCGGGCGCTGCGCTGCTCTTCGGCGATCTGAACGGCGATCTCCGCGCCGACGTCTGTGCGTACCACTCGGGAGTCGTCGCCTGCGCGCTCTCGAACGGTTCGTCCTTCACCAGCGCGACTGTTTGGGCTCGACCCGGAGTGCTCCCGCCGGGCGGGCGCTTGGCCTTGGCGGACGTAAATGGCGACGCCCGGGCGGATCTTTGCGTCCTAGAAACAGGTCTCGTATCGTGCGGAGTCGCCCCGTGACCCGGACCTCGATGGACGCGCCGTGAAACTAGCCATTTTGATGCCTGCTCACAATGAGGGCGCGCGCCTACTGCGCACGCTCGAAGTGGTGCGGGAACGTTCGACGGAGCTCGGCGGCGTCAGCGTATTTCTGGTCGACGACGGTAGCGATCCGCGGGTGATACTCGAAGACTTGCCGAGTCCGACTGCGGATTTCAGCATCGTGTTCGCGCGCCACGCGATCAACCTCGGTCAAGGTGCGGCGCTCGAAACCGCGCGCCAGCTTGCGTTGCGAGAACCCGAATTCGCCGCCTACGTCACGATGGACTCGGACGGACAACATGGCGTCGACGGCGCGAAGCACATCGCCGAGCGCATCGCAGCAGGCGCGGACGTCGCATTCGGCAATCGCTTCGTCGCGGGCTCCAATGTGCCGTCTGGGCGCAAGCTCTTGCTCCGCGGCGCGCGCTTGTTCGAGCGCGCGCTGACCGGGCTTTCGCTCTCGGACGCGCACAACGGGCTGCGCGGCTTCAGTCGTCGCGCGCTCTCCGGCATTCGCATTCGTCACGACCGCATGGCGCACGCCACCGAGATCACGCAATGCGTGTCGCGCTCGCCGAACTGGGTCGTGGCGGAAGTGCCGGTTTGCGTCGAATACAATCGGGAAACGCTGGCCAAGGGGCAGAACGCAGCGGGCGCGCTCACCGTCCTCGGGGATTTGCTATCCCACTATTTTTTCCAGGATCGAGCATGAACCTCGCTTCAATCGCGCTGCTTGCGTTGGTGTTCGGTTTGGTGCTGTTCGATCTGCTGACTTTTTCGGGTCGCAATCGACGCGCGCTGCTGCTCGAGATCGTGGTTTTTTTGGGCGGCGCGTTCTTCGTTGCGTTTCCGATCCGGGCGACCGCGCTCGCGCACCTGGTCGGCATCGGGCGCGGCGTCGACTTTTTGATCTACCCGATCGTGATTTGGCTGACGCGTGAGTCACTACTCACGCGGCGCCGCCGGCTCGAAGACACCGAGCGCATGACGGAATTGACGCGCGCGCTGGCGCTCGCCACCGCTTCTCGACGCGAAGTCGATCAATCGATCGGCCGGTAACCGCGGCAGTCTGCCGGAGTTTCGGCTTGCTTCAGCCGATAGTGGCGCGGCGGATGAAACGGCGCCGCCCAGAGCAGCGCGAACGGCAGGCGCTGCACACAGACGCTTTCGCCTTCGGCAATCGTCGAGAGCGCTTTCGCGTCGACCTCGAGCGCGATCAGCTTCACCAGCGTCACGCCGGATGGATAGACGTAGCCGAAGCGCGTGGCATACAGCACCGCGCACAGAGCCAGCGCCGAAGCAACGCCGAGCGCACGCGGATACGGCGCGAGCGCGCCCTGGCGAACGGCAAGCCAGCAATTGAGCGACACGAGCACGATCATCCAGCACAAGTAGTAGCGAAGTTCGTGAGCCTGCGGCAGCACGCAGACGACACAGGTCAAGAGCGCGAAGCCGAGCGCCGCCGAGCGCACGGGCCGCGCTCGCTCGCGGATCACACGCAGCACGAGCAGGCAGAGCTGGAACGCGACGTAGACGCCGAAAAACCCGCCCATCCGATAGTCGGCGCGCGTGGGCGGCGACCACTGATCGACACTCCAGCGCGCGTGCGACGCGAGCGGCTGAAGCCCGAACTCGAACACGGACGCGAAAAAGCGCAGCGGCTCTGGGACGTGATCGAGCCAAATCGGCGTCGAGCTATACGGCTGCTCCAGCCCGGGTAGCATCGCGCCGAAGACGCTCATGCGCTCCGGGTAAGCCGGGTTGTGATGCAGGATCACGTTCTTGAGTGGCGTCGCGAACACGACGGGCAAGACGAGCGCAATCAGTCCGACCCTACGCCAGGCGCGATTTCGCGCGTTCGCGTCCCCTGCGCGAGCGAACGGCAAGAGCACGCGCAGAGCGAGCAGCGCGAGTGCGACGAGCACGATCGGCTCGAGCAAAAATTTCATATTGCTCGCGATCGCGGCGCAGCCGAGTGCACCCAGCAACGAGCGCGTGCTCGGTGCGTCGCGTTCGGCGTAAGCAGCGATCACCGAGAGAACCAACGCCGCCGCCGCCGTATTCGCCGGCAGATCGACGTAGCAAGATGTGGCGTGGATTTGGATCAGCGGCACCGCGAGCAAGCCGAGCGTCGTCAAGTGAAGCGGTACGCCGAAGTGCTTCCGCAAAAACAGCGCAAAGAGCGGCAAGCTGGAAAAAGCCAGTAGATTGGCCGCGACCGGGCTGCCCGCGAGGCGCCACAAGAGCGCTTGAATGCATTCGCCCAACAGCGGGAAGCCCGCGAAGCGCGCCTGGTTGATGTCGCTCAGCTCGAACGAGCCCGCGTCGGGCATGCCACCGAGTCGAGCCGCGAACGGCAAGTGATAATACCAAGTGTCCCAAGCGCGCGAGACATCGTGGAGCGCGCCGGCCAAGATGCCAACGGTGAGCACGCTCGCGAAGAGCAGCAAGGCCCAATCGGTGAACCGGCGCAGCCAGCGCAGCTCGCGCGCTTGAGCGGACTCGGTCACGGCCCCCCGGGTATCGCGTGGCTTATACGCTGTCAAGTCACGCACGCTACGCGCCCTACTCGCGCTTTCCGGTATAACGTCGGCGCCGATGGCCTCGTCTTCGCAAACGCCCGCTCTGTTGCTCGAGCGCATTTCGGCTCGGCTTCGTTCGGAGCGCTGGTTTCTCGGGCTGCTTGTGCTGGCCTTCTTTTTGCCGCTGTGGCTCTCGCGCGCGGGCGAAACCGTGTTCGTCGGCCTGCCGCTGATCACGAGTGGCGATGAGCCGCACTACCTCGTCATGATCCACAGCCTGATCGACGATGGCGACTTCGACCTCGACAACAACTACCTCGCTGCGCGACAAGGCGCGCTCGACGTCGGGCGCGGCCGCGCCGGAGTGCCGCTCGACCGGCACGTCGAATGGTACGGAGCCGACGGCAAGCCGTACGAATGGTCGCAGATTTTCGAGTACGAAAAACTCGATCCGGCGCAGCCCCAACTCCGCGCGCAAGTGCCGCGACTCAAACCGGGCGCGCAAAGCGAGTTCGTCGGTCGGCCGCAGTATTCACAACATCCGCCGGGGCTTGCTGCATTGCTCACGCCCGTGCTCTATCCCTTTCGCGGCACGCGCTGGGTCGAGCATTTTGCGCTGTTTTTCGCCGAAATTTCCGGATTTCTGTTGGCGCTCGCGGTGCGCGCGGTTTACCGCACGCTCTCTTCCGATCGTGGGCTCGTGAACACTGCGACACTCATCACCGTGCTGTGCAGCCCGCTCTGGTACTACGGGCGCACCCTGTTCAGCGAGCCGTGGCTGGCGTTGTTCGCGGTCGCTGCGCTTGCCTGTGCGCTGCGTCGCGAATGGTTCTTCGTTTCGGGCCTATTGATCGCGCTCGGCATGCAGATGAAGCCGCCGTTCGCCTTGTTCGCGCTGCCGCTTGCCGTCGATCGCTTGCTGGCGCGCGACGTGCGCGGTTTGATTTCGTTTTCGTTGCCAGTCGCGGCGAGCTTCGGCCTCGTGCTTGCGAGCAATCAACATTTTTTTGGTTCGCCGCTGCACTCGGCGCAGCCCTGGGCGAGCGGCAATCCATTCGTCGGTTTGCTCGGCTTGCTCTTTTCGTGGAATCACGGCTTGGTCTTATTTTCGCCCGTGATCGTGCTAGCCGCGCTCGGTTTTCGCCAATTGCTCCGCGCCCATCGCCGGCTAGCGTGGCTAAGCGCCGGCATGTTCGTGCCTTATTTTTTGTTGATGTCGCTCTGGCGCGTGTGGGACGGCGGATATTGCTACGGGCCGCGGCTGATTGCGCCCACCATTCCGTTCGCCTTCTTCGGCATCATCAAGGTGCTCGAAACGCTGCACCAGCGCTCGCTCGCGTTTCAGCGCCGAGCGGCCGCGCTGTGCGGCGTATCGTTCTTGATCTCTGCGCTCGGCGCGATCTTGCACCTCGCATTTTGGAACAATCACCCGCTGGTCGGACCCTTCATCGCGCTGGCCAAGGCATTGTGAGCGTCCGCGCCAGTGCGGCGCGCGAGAAATCGTTGTAAGGATCGATGCGTCCGCGCCTTGGTTCGCCGAAACGCCGGGCGCCCGTGTCGTCGCCCCGAAGTTCGCCATGTCGCGTTCGATGTTGGCCGAGCGCTTCGCGCACTTCGTCGGCACTCGCCGATTCAGTATCTAGCCCAATGGCGGATTCAGCTCGCCGCGTCGCTACTCTGCACGAGCAAGGCGAGCCTCGCGCAGATCGCCGAGCGCGTCGGCTACGGCTCTGAGGCCGCGTTGAGCCGCGCATTCAAGCGCACCGTCGGCATCGCGCCGGCGCCTTATCGCCGCGGCGCGAGCGCGAAACGAATCGAGTAAACCGCGTTTGGATGTTCGGTCATGCGCGTTAGACGCGCGGCCATTCCCGATCCCGCGCGAGATCCCTAGATTCCCAGCATGAAGACCAACACCGACTCTGAAGGCCGTTGTTTCTGCGGCAAAGTAACGCTCAAGATCAGCGGGAAACCCGCGGCGATGGGCTATTGCCACTGCGCATCCTGCCGTGAGTGGGCCGCGGCGCCCGTCAACGCATTCACGCTCTGGCCGCCCGATGCCGTGACCGTCACGAGCGGCGCGGAGCTCATCGGCTCGTACCAAAAAACCGAACGAAGTATCCGCAAGTGGTGCAAGGCGTGCGGCGGACACTTGTTCACCGAGCACCCTAGCTTCGGTTTGATCGA
>DASYCL010000261.1:0-4098 GCA_036500245.1 Polyangiaceae bacterium
CGCAATTGGTCCGCGCTGCCGGCGCTTGAAAGCGCGGGAAATCGCGGCTCTACTCGGGATTCATGGCCAAAGCGTGGACGGAGTGGAAGGTGCTCGCGCACGAACCCGTGCAAAAGCTCGCGGACAACTTGTGGTGGGTGCGCGGTGCCCTGCCGGGCATGACGCTCAAGCGCGTGATGGTGGTCGTGCGCTTGAGCGACGGAAAGCTCTTGATCCACAACGGGATCGCGCTCGACGAAAATTCGATGGCCGAAATCGAGCGCTTTGGTACGCCGGCTTATTTAGTGGTGCCGAACGGGGCTCATCGCTTGGACGCGCCCGCCTACAAGAAACGCTACCCGGCGATCAAGGTCTTCGCGCCGCGCGGCGCGCGCGCCAAAGTCGAAGAGGTCCTAGCGGTCGACGGCACGTACGAAGATTTCCCGACCGACGACGTCGCGCGCTTCGAGCCGCTCGCCGGCGTGAACGAGCACGAAGGCGCGCTCATCGTGACTTCGCCGGACGGCGTGAGCGTGGTGCTGAATGATTGCATGTTCAACATGGATCGCAAAAAGGATCTGCTCGGCTATCTGTTCACGACCGCGTTCGGTTCCGCGCCCGGACCGCGCGTCTCGCGGCTCGTGAAAATGATCTTGATCAAAGACAAGCAGGCGTTGCGTGCGGATTTCGAGCGCCTCGCCGAGCTACCGAATCTGACGCGCGTGATCGTCGCGCACGAAAATATCGCCTCAGGGCCAGCCGCGCGCGCCGCGTTGCTCGAAGCCGCGACGTACCTCTGAACGCGAATTGGCCGCGCCATGTATTTCGAGCGTGTCGAGCGGAGCGGCGCCGTTGAGCGCTTGCCCGCGGCTTGACCGAGCCCACGCCCACCCAACAAAAATTCGCGCGCCCGAGGGCTTTGCCGCTCGCGTCAAAGCTTGCATACTTCTGCGCGGTGAAGCGCAAAGCTCGCTTTTTTTCTTGGCTGTCCGCGGCGCTCGTGCTCCTCGTGCTGCTCTCTTGCACGAACAATCCGTATCCGGAGACGGACGACGGCAAGCACGTGCTCTATGCTTCGTTTGGCGAAGCTCCGAAGTCACTCGATCCGGCGGTCGCCTACGACACGGCGGCGCACGAGATCACCGGCCAAGTGCACGACACGCTGCTCGAGTATCACTACTTGAAGCGACCGTACACGCTGATCCCGGGGCTCGCGACCGCGGTGCCGAAGGGTGAGCCTCAAGCGGACGGCACGGTGGCGTATTCGTTCGAGCTTCGGTCGGGCGCGCTGTTTCAAGATGATCCGTGCTTCGAGCTCGACGGCGCCGGCACACACACGCGCGAGATCAGCGCCGAAGACGTCGCGTTCGAAGTGATGCGCATTGCGGATCCGCTGGTGAATTCGCCGGTGATCGATCCGTTCTCGAATTTGAGCGGTTTTGCCGAGTTTTCGGTGCGACTCACGAAGCTCTTGAAGGCGGATTCGGGCTTCAAGAAGCTGCCCGCGCGCGAGCGATATCGACGCGCGTTGCCGCCCGACGGTGTGCGCGTGGTGGACGCGACGCACCTCGAGTTACGACTCAAAAATCCGTATCCGCAAATCTTGTATTGGTTTGCGATGCCGTTCACGACGCCGGTGCCGTGGGAAGCGGTCGAGTACTATAGTGGCAATGGTGGGCACCCGCACCTCGCGGACCATCCGGTTGCTTCGGGGCCCTTCATGCTCTCGCAATATGACAAGCAGAGTCGCATGCTGCTCGAGCGCAATCCGAATTGGTATGGCGCGAAGCATCCCGAATGGCACGCGCCCGGCGCGACGTACCCGAGCGACGGCGAAGCCGATGACGCGAGCGCCGGCCGACTCGCGGCGGCCGGCCATGCCTTGCCATTTCTCGATAGTATCGATTTTCGCCGCGAAAAGGAGACGATTCCGGCGTTCACCAAATTCCTCGAGGGCTACTACGATACCTCCGGCATCATCCGCGAGAGCTTCGACAAGATGGTCAAAGACGAGCGACTCTCACCGGAGATGCAAGCGCTCGGCATGCGGCTCGACAAATCGGTGACCGCCGCGACGTACTACATCGGCTTCAACATGGACGACCCGGTCGTCGGCAGCAAAGGCGGCGATCGCAGCAAGAAATTGCGTCAAGCGATGAGCCTCGCGATCGATGTGAAAGAGTACACGCGGCTATTCATGAATCGCCGCGGCGTGCCGGCCGAGTCGGTGCTGCCGCCCGGAATTTTTGGTTACGACGCGGACTATCGAAATCCGTATCGGCACGTCGATCTCGGTAAAGCCAAGGCGCTACTCAGTGAAGCCGGCTTCGACGGCGGCATCGATTCGAAGACGCAAAAGCCGCTGCATTTGAGCTTCGACACGCCGGACACGTCGCCGGATGGGCGGCTCCGTTATCAATTCTTCGTCAACGCTTGGCGTCAGCTCGGCATCGACGTCGAAATCTCGGCCACCAACTACAACAAGTTCCAGGAGAAGGTGCACGACGGCGCGTACCAAATCTTCATGTGGGGCTGGGTCGCGGATTATCCGGACGCCGAGAATTTCATGTTCTTGCTCACGAGCGACATGGCTCGCACCAAGAACGACGGCCCGAACACGGCGAATTTCTCCGACCCGGAGTTCGATCGTTTATTTTTACAAATGAAGGCGCGCCCGAACGACGCCGAGCGGCTCGAGCTGATCGGCAAAATGCGCGCGATCGTCGAAGACCAATGCCCCTGGATCGAGCTCTTTCATCCCGAAGATTACTTGCTCTTGCACGAATGGATGAAGAACGTGAAGTCCGCGGGCCTCTCGGTGCCGACGCTCAAATATCAAGATTTGGATCCGGCGCTCCGCGCGCGCGATCGCGCGGCATGGAATAAGCCGGTAGTTTGGCCGGCGTATGCGCTCTGCGCGCTACTCGCGCTGGTGCTCGTGCCGGGCGTGCTCACGTTCATGCGGGAGCGCCAATAGTGCTCGCGTACATCGTGCGCCGCGCGGCTTACAGCGTGGTCGTCGTGCTCGGAGTTTTGTTTTTCTTGTTCGCGCTGTTCTTCTTGGTGACGAAGCCGGACGACATCGCGCGCAAAGCCATCGGCGACAAAGCGATGCCTGCGGTAATCGCGCAGTGGAAGAAAAATCACGGTTACGATCGGCCGCTCTGGCCCGGACCCGGCCACATGCGGGACAACATGCTGGTCGAGCACTACCGGCGCATGCTCACGTTCGACTTCGGCCGCAGCGACGCGGACGACAGCATGATCATGGATCGGATCGAACGCGGCGCCGGTCCGAGTTTGTCGCTCACTTTGCCGGAATTCGTGCTCGGATTGACGTTCGGCATCGGTTTCGCGCTGTTCGTCGCGTTCTTTCGCGAGACGTACATCGATCGTTCGGCCGTGGTCCTGAGTGTGCTCGCGATGAGCATTTCGAGCCTGCTTTACATCATCGGCGGCCAATATTTGATCGGCAAGGAGCTGCGCTGGTTCCCGATTTCCGGCTTCGATCCTTCTTGGGTCGTGCGGCAGCGCTTTCTCGCTCTGCCGATCTTGGTCGGCCTGTTCGCCGGCATCGGTGGCAGCGTGCGCTTTTATCGCACGGTGTTCATCGAGGACATCTACAAGGACTACGTGCGCACCGCGCGCGCCAAAGGCGCCGGCGAGATTCGGATCATGGTTCGGCACGTGCTGCCAAACGCAATGATCCCAATCCTGACCAACGTGGTCACCGAAATTCCGTTTTTGCTCATGGGCTCGCTCTTGCTCGAAGCATCTTTTGGCGTACCCGGGCTCGGAAATCTGACCGTGGACGCGATCAACGCCAACGATTTTGCGACGCTCCGCACCATGGTTTACATCGGTTCGCTGTTCTTCGTGGTCGGCCAGATTTTGACCGATATCAGCTACACCATCGTCGATCCGCGGGTTCGTTTGGATTGAGGCATGGCGCAAATCCTCAATTCGCACATCACTTCGAATCTGATCGTCGTCCTTTTGGTTGCCGGTGGCGTCGCGCTGTGGCGCGCGGTTTCGAACAATAGACTCTGGCGCGAAGCGTTTCGCTCGGTATATCGCCGCAGACGCATCGCGGTTTGGGTCTGCGCGGTTTACCTCGCG
>DASYCL010000262.1:0-7886 GCA_036500245.1 Polyangiaceae bacterium
TACGTGATCGCGCCGCACGACTCGATGTTGATCGAGGGCTTTCGGCGCAGCATGGAGCAAGTTGCGACGTTCCGCTTTACGAGTCCGCAAAATAGCTACTCGGCGCGGATGGGCACGCCGGAAAACGTGGGCGTGATCGGCGTCGCGTTTTTCAGCGAGCGAGTGCCGCCACCGCGACCGGTGATCGCGCGCCCGTTGCCCACGCGGCCGATGCGCGCGCCGCGCCGAGCGCCGGACTACGACTATTCGAGCCCGAGCTTCGAGGGTGAATTCGGTGCGCATGACAAACCCTCCGACAACCGCATGAAAATGCAGCATCCGAGGCCGATGCCAGCGCGCGCTTCGGCGCAGGGCAGCGCGGGGCCGAGTGCTGCGCCGAGCGGCGCGGGTGACAGCGAGGCCGCGCGCGAGCGTGACTCGGCTCCCGCGAAGTCCGCCGCGGCGAAACGCGCCGCGAAGGGCGCACCCCAAACCCAAGATGACTACCCGAGCGACAGCGTGAATAACCTCGGCACTGAGTTCGGCGAGACTCGTGAAAGCGTGATCGGCTCGACCTCGTTCGATCGCGCTTCGCCCGCGCATCCCGTATTGGTCGCGACCCTGCGCTACGACGACGCGGACGGCCTCAGCGCGCGCGGCATCGATCTGTCGTCCCTCGGCTACTATTCGCGGCGGCCGTCGAACGACGAACCCCAGCCGTTTCCGCTGTCGCGCTTCGCGCAACCGCCGCCGTGAAGTGGCGAAGTCGGCACGCTCAATCGAATTCGCCGCGCAGCACGGCGTAAATGGCTTCATCCCAACGCCGGCCACGGTATTCCAGGGCTGAGCGTTGAATGCCTTCGAACTTCAGGCCCATCTTTTCGGCGGCGCGGCGGCTCTTCTGATTGTCCGCGAAGATAGGCGCGAAGATGCGCTCGACGTCAGTGTGCCGAAACGCGTATCGCATCAAGGCGCCGGCTGCTTCCGGCACGTAGCCGTTGCCCCACTGCGGCTTGGCCAAAATATAGCCGAGCTCCATCACGCGATGAATGCGTGGTCGCCAATAGAGTCCAACGCCACCGATTTGAATTTGCGGTGTTTCGCGCAGGGCTAGTGCGTACGTCAGCTCTTGCTCTTGATATTCAGCGGCCACGCGTCGGTGCAGGAATGTGTGGACATCATCGATGTGTCGACTGCGATCGAATGACATGTACGGCGTGACGTCAGGGTCCGACGCGTAGGCGTAGATTGCGGCGGCGTCGCTTGGCTCGTAGCCGCGCAAAACCAGGCGTTCGGTTTCGAGCATGGGCGGACGCCATCCAACTTCGTTAAGATTCATGAAATCTGAACTCCCGAGCGCGAGAATACCGCACGTTGCCTCAATTCGCCGAGCACGTGCCTTGATTGCGCGCCGAGCCGGACTTATGGACTCACTAAGATGGAAAAGGGTCGCTTTTTCGGGTCGCTCTCCGCGCTTTCGCCGGCGCGCGCATTTCGCGTGCTGAGCGCCCTGTTGCTCACGCTGACGCTCGGTTCGTCGCTCACGGCTTGTGGCTATAACGACGTGATCGACAAAGACGAAGCCGTGAAAGCGAGCTTTGCCGAGGTGCAAAACCAGTATAAGCGGCGCGCAGATTTGGTGCCGAACTTGGTCAACGTCGTGAAAGGCGCAGGCCAATTCGAGCAAGATACGCTGACGAAAGTCGTTGAAGCTCGCTCGAAGGTGGCCGGCTTGAAGGTGGACAGCTCGACCATCGACGACCCGGCGAAGCTCAAACAATTCGAAGATGCGCAGAAAGAGCTCGGCGGTTCGCTGTCGCGCTTGCTCGTGGTCGCCGAGCAGTATCCGCAGCTCAAAGCCACCGATTCGTATCGTGATTTGCAAGCGCAGCTCGAAGGCACGGAGAATCGCATCGCGGTCGCGCGCAAGCGCTACATCGAGGATGTCGCGGAGTACAACGCGCTGGTGCAAAAATTCCCGACCAGCATTGGGGCTTCGATGCGCCACAAAGCCGTACGTCCGACCTTTGAAGCCGCGCCCGGCGCCGAGAACGCGCCGGAAGTGAAATTCTGATTTCGCGCACGCGAGTTCGCACGCGCTCCGCGTCGGACCTACTCGTATGACTCACTCGAATCTCGCCGCGTCGCTGCCGAAGCCGCTCATGTGGCTGTGCGTGGCGTTGCTCGCGCTGTTCGTGCAGTTGCCGCAAGCATTCGCGCGCGACGTGCCGCCGCTCGGCGCGCACGTGAACGACACGGCGAGCTTGCTCGGCGCGGCTGACCGCGACCAACTCGAACAGAAGCTCGCCGGCTATGAAGAACAAACCGGGCGGCAGTTTGCGCTACTCACGATCGACTCGCTCGACGGCGAAGATCTCGAGGGCTTCTCGATTCGCGTGGTCGAAGCCTGGAAATTGGGCAAAAAAGCCAAGGACGATGGCCTGTTGCTGCTCGTCGTCAAGAACGAGCACAAGCTCAGGATCGAAGTCGGCTACGGGCTCGAAGGCGCGATCACGGACGCGTTTTCATCCCGCGTGATTCGCAACTTGCTCGTGCCGGCAATGCGCGCGGGCAACGCGGACTCGGGCATCGAGCAAGCGTTCGACGCGTTGATGCAAAAAGCTTCCGGCGAAGAGCCGTCAAGCCCAGCGCTCAAAGCGTCACCACGCACTTCGAGCTCGGGCACGGGTAGTTTCTTTGGCTTGATCGCGCTACTTTTGTTCGTCGCGCCGATCTTGATCCCGCTTTTGTTGTTCATGCGCGGCAGGCGCGGCAGCTATTGGGGCGGTGGTTACGGCGGCGGCGGCTTCTATGGTGGCGGCGGTGGCTTCGGCGGTGGCGGTTGGGGTGGTGGCGGCGGCGGCGGCGGTGGCTTCTCGGGCGGCGGCGGTGGTTTCGGTGGCGGAGGCGCGTCCGGCTCATGGTGATTTCGTTGCTCTCCGCTGAAGACGCGCGGCAAGTCGAAGCCGCGGTGACGCGCATCGAGCAAGCGACTTCGGCCGAGCTCGTGGTCGCCGTGGTGCCACGGAGCGCGGATCATTGGCAGGGCCGCGTGCTCGTCTCGGCGTTGTGGTCGCTCGCGGCGGCGCTCGCCGTATTGCATTTTTGGCCGGAGCATTCGCCGCTCTTTGCGCTCGCGGCCGAAGCGCTCGTGGCCGGATTGAGTTTTTTGGCGATCGGAGTTCCGGCGCTCCATCGCCTGCTCATTTCGCCGGGGCGCGCCGAGCACGCAGCGCACGCGCGCGCGTTTCAGCTCTTCGCCGAGCGCGGGCTTTACGGCACGAAGCGGCATACCGCGATTTTGATTTTCGTGTCGGAGCTCGAGCGGCGCGTCGTGTTGCTCGGGGACGCGGCGATTCACGGTGAGCTCGGTCAAGCAGGCTGGCAAACCGAAGTCGATCGACTGATCGCGCGCATTCGCGAAGGTCGTTTGCGCGACGGCTTGCTCGAAGTCATCGCCGCGCTCGAGCCGAGATTGAAAACGATCGCGCCGAGACACGCGGGCGACGAAAATGAGCTGCCGGATAGCGTGCTGCGGGATTGAGCGCTGCCCGAATCAGCTCGCCGAGTCGAGCGATGCGAAATTCGAGTACAGCCGAGTGAGCGCGCGGATCATCGGCGCGATGTCGCTGACGGCGGCCATTTCGCGGCAGGAGTGCATGCTGAGCATCGGATTGCCGATGTCGATCGCGCGCATGCCGAGGCGCGCGGCTGAAATCGGGCCGATCGTGCTGCCGCAGGGCATGTCGTTGCGCGCGCTGAAATGTTGCGGCGCGACGTCGACTGCGCGGCAGGCGGTGCTGAACGCGGCGATCGCGGGGCCGTCGCTGGCGTAGGATTGGTTCACGTTGACTTTGATCACCGGACCTTTGCCGAGCATCGGGCGGTGCTGTTTGTCGTGCTTGTCGGAGTAGTTCGGGTGCACGGCGTGGGCCATGTCCGCGGAGACCAAGAGCGAGCGCGAGACGGCGCGGGTGAGCGCGCTCGCGTCGTGCGGTGAGAGGCCCTTCGCGATGCGTTCGAGTAAGTCCGAGAGGAAGAGCGAGCGCGCGCCGGCTGCGCTTTGGCTACCGACTTCTTCGTGATCGAACAAGATCGCGATGCGCGTCGCTTCGTGTCCTCGCTGCGCGTTTTGCAGCGCAGAGAGCGCGGCGTGGCAAGAAGCCAAATTGTCGAGCCGGCTCGAGAGCAAAAATTCGCGGCTCGCGCCGGCAAGCGCGGCACGCTCGGTGTCGTACAAGCACAGATCGAAGCCGAGTACGTCCTCGACTCGTGCGCCGCTCGAGCGCGAGCCGCGCAGGCACTCGGCGAGCAAATCCGAAAAGCCGCCGCTGATGGCTTCGAGCCCGAACACCGGCACGAGCTGGGTTTGCGCGTTGAGCACGAGGCCTTGCGCGTTCACGTCTCGGTTCAAATGGATCGCGAGGTTCGGGATGCGGCAGACCGCGCGCTCGAGATCCACGAGCTCGGTTTTGCCATCCGCGAGCACGACGCGACCGGCCAGCGACAAATCGCGATCGAGCCAGGTCGAGAGCAAGACTCCGCCGTACACTTCGACGTCGAGCTGGCGATAGCCGATGTTGGTCATGTCGGGCAGCGGCTTGAGCCGCAGGTTCGGCGAGTCGGTGTGGGCGCCCACGATCACGAAGCCGGCTTCCGCGGGCGGGTTCACGCCGACTTCGAAGGCGGCGATCGAGCCGCCCGCGCGCACCACGAAGCCGCGCGTCCCGGGCTCGAGCTGCCAAGCTTCGGCCTCACGAAAGGGCAGAAATCCAGCGGCAATCAAGCGCCGCGCGACCTCCGCCACGGCGTGATACGGCGTCTTTGCCGCATCCAAGAACGCCATCAGGTCGCTTGCTTCGGGGGTTCTGTCCTGGTCGGCCATGCCCTAGGACTATACTCCGCTCACCGTGATCACGCGCGACGTCTCACTCGAAGGCTTTACCGCAACCGATTGGCAGCGCTTGGCGGACGTGTTTCGCGCGCCAGCCACGGTTTCGCGCACCAGCGAGGGCAGTAGCCGCGGCGGTGTGGTCGCGGTCACGACCGGCAATCGCTTGCGCAAGCTGGTGCACACGAAGCGCGGCCGCTTGGATCTGACCGACGTCGAGTGGCCGCAAAAACTGCCGGCGCTCGCGGGTCGCTACGATTCGAGCTGGGCGGTCGAGCTTTCGGCGGGCGCGCTCGAGGACTTGGTCGAGCGCTTCTCCGAGCGTTTGCGGCCGCGGCAGGATTACTTCGAGCAAGCCTTGGAGCTCGGCCGCGCGCTGCGTGAGCTCGAGACCGAGGGCTTGATCGCGATGTGGCCGAAGCGCTTCGCCGACATTCCGCTGCCGGGCACGCGCCTCGTCGGGACTGCGCTCGACATGCTCTGCGGGGACGGCCGCGCGATCGCGTTCGGCGTGTTTCGCCACGGCGATCTCTACACTGGCCTCGTCGCGCGACGGCGCGGCCTCGGCTTCGATCGCATCGTCGGGCCCGAGGAGATTCGGCCGGAGATGGGGCTTTTGTCCGGCGATTTCCGGCGCGATTTCCGGCATTTCTTGCATGCGGCCGAGCGCCAAGTCGGACTCTTGTCGCTCGGAGTGTTCGGCGAGCTCGGCACGTTTCAGATGCTGGCGCGGGACGTCACTCCGGGTTCGTTTGCCTTGGCCGTCGCGGCGCGCGATTTGATCATCTCACCGGCGAGCTCGGCGATCGCGCTGCCGCTCGGGCTCGACGTCGGGCGTGCGGCGTTTGCCGGCCTGCGCGGTCTCGCCGATCGCTTCGGTGCGGGCGCCGCGCTTTCGCCTTTCTTGGGCCGCGCGGAGGAATTCGTGTCGCGCGATTTGACCGCGCTGCTCGGCTTCGATCCGTGGGCAGCGCTCGTCGGCTTGTTCCAGCGCGACGCTGAGCGGGAGCACGACTGAGCTTGGCTTCGTCGTCAGGCAGCATTCGGCGGCGCTTGGCGCTCGCGATCGTGCTCACGGCTCTGATCCCGCTTTTGGCGGCGATTTGGCTGGCCGAAGACACGGTGCAGCAAACCTCCACCAAATTCTTCGTGCCCGAGGTCGGCACGCATTTGGATCGCTCGCTCGGTTTGTATCAAGAGCTCGCGCGCACGGTGAAAGCGTTGATGCGACAAGAAGGCGCCGAAATCGCGCTCCGCCCGGCGCTGCGCAAGGCGGCAAAGAGCGGCGAGCGCGCCGCGATCGAAGGCGAGCTCAAGCGCGCGTTCAGTGAGCACCCGAATTTGGTCTCGCTCACCGTGCGCGACCCCGACGAAAAAGTGCTCGGCGAAGTGAAACGCCCCGCGCCGCTCGATCCGAACAAAGAAAATCAACTCGAAGTCACGCGCCCGCTCTCGGACGTGCCCGAAGGGGACGACACGAACGAACTCGTCGCGGTCTTCGCGGCCAACAAGAGTCGCTTCGACGAGCTCGGCGAAATGAGCCAATTCGTCGACACTTACAAGAAAATCGAAGCTCGCCGAGTGGTCGATGAGCGCGGTTACTTGCTCGCATTCACGGTCTTGCTCGGCATCACGATCATCGCCGCGATCGGTGTCGGTGCATTTTTGGCGCGCGGCGTGTCGCGTCGCATCGCCGAGCTCGCACAAGCGACGCGCGTGGTCGGCGAGGGCAACCTGAACGTGCGCGTGCCCGAGGGCGGCGGCGACGAAATTGCGGACCTTGCCCGCGCATTCAATCGCATGCTCGGCGAAGTCGAATCGAGCCGCGGCCGCATCGAATATTTGCAGCGCATCAGCGCGTGGCAAGAAATGGCGCGCCGGCTCGCGCACGAAATCAAAAATCCGCTCACGCCGATCCAGCTCGCGGTCCAAGAAATTCACACGCGCTATTCCGGCGATGACGCCGAGTATCGCCGCTTGATCGACACCACGCTCGAAGTCGTGGAAGACGAAGTTGCCACGCTCCGGCGCTTGGTCAGCGAATTTTCGGACTTCGCGCGGCTGCCGCAGGCCAGCCTCGAGCCGGCGGATCTGACCGAATTCTTGCGCGAACAAGCCGCGCGCTTTGGCGTGCGTGACGGCGAACGCGAGAGCGGGGACGCGCTCGAAGAGCTCTTGTCCCTGGGCGGCGCGGCGCAAATCGCGGTCGAATTCGCACTGCCCGACACGCGCGCCGAAGCCTTGATGGATCGGCAAATGCTGCGCCGTGTGCTGTTCAATTTGGTGCGCAACGCCGCGCAGGCGGTGCTCGGTCGAGAAAATGGCCGCGTGCGCGTGAAGCTTGCGCGCGACGGCGAATTCTGGAATTTGGACGTCGAAGACAATGGCCCCGGCATTCCACCCGAGCTCCGCGAAACCGTGTTCGACCCTTACGTCACCACCAAAGAAGATGGAACCGGACTCGGTCTCTCGATCGTGAAAAAGATCGTGATCGAACACGGCGGCACGATTCGCGCAGATCAGAGCCCGCTCGGCGGCGCGCGCTTGCGCCTGCGCTTGCCCGTGCCGGGCACCCGCGCCTCCGAACGCATCCTCGAAGAACCGCCGCTCTCGAGTCACGGGGACGCCGATGCGCGCGCGGGTTTGTCATGAGCGTTCGACCGCACTCCAGAAATGACACCCGTCAGGGTTACATCGTGGCGCTGTGCGTGATCGTGGTGAGCCTCGGCTTCGGCTTGTTCGGCTTGCCGCGCATCGGCAAACACGTGAAGCGCGCGGAGTCGCCGCTCGTCGGCCGCCCCGCGCAGGATTTCATGCTCAAAGAGATTTCCGGCGCTGAAATCGGCAAAACGCAGCGGCTCTCGGACCTGCAAGGCAAGACGGTCCTGCTCGATTTCTTCGCCAGTTGGTGCGGCCCGTGTCGCGAGCAAGCGCCGATCGTCGATCGCTTGGCCCAACGACTCGGTGGCGCAACCCTGGCGGTTTACGGCGTCAACACGAGCGATCAAATCGCGGA
>DASYCL010000263.1:0-6129 GCA_036500245.1 Polyangiaceae bacterium
CGGCACGGGTTACGTCGGTTCGCGGCTGCTCGCCGAAGCCATTTCGCGCGGCCACGAAGTCACGGTCTTGGTGCGCGATCCGCTCAAAATCGCGCTCAGCGAACAAGTCATCGCGCTCCCCGTCGACGTGCACGACACGCCCGCCGTCGCCGTCGCGATCGAAGGCCACGCGGCGTTACTCAGCGCCTACAATCCCGCCTTGCCGCGCGGACTCGAAGCCGCGCGCTCGATCATCGACGCGGTCAAACTCGCGCGCGTGCCGCGGCTACTCTGCGTCGGCGGCGCCGGCAGTTTGCTCCGCCCCGACGGCACGCGCGTCGTCGACTCGCCGACATTCCCCGCCGAATGGAAACAGGGCGCGCTCAACACCGCCGAGTTCCTCAACCTCTTGCGCGAAGAACCCACGCTCGACTGGACCATGCTCTGCCCCGCCGAACTGCTCACGCCCGGCACGCGCACGGGCCGATTCCGCATCGGCCTCGATCACGTACTCGACAGCACCGACGGCCCGACGCGCATCTCCGTCGAAGACTACGCGGTCGCGTTCCTCGACGAACTCGACGCGCCGCACCACTCGCGCGAACGCTTCTGTGTCGCGTACTGAACCGATCGCGGCTACGACGAAGCACACGCATTGCTGCTTGGGGGTCGCCTCGCAGGCTCACCGCGTGCGCCAGTCGAGCTACGCGCACCCGCGCTTGCAGCGACTCGCAAACCTGATTACACCACGCCACGTGGCCCCTTGGCGGAACGGCAGACGCAGGGGACTTAAAAGCTGAGAATAGTGCGCCGGATGATGCGCGAGGCGTAAAAGATGCTGCCGCCTGCGCGCCAAGCGACACCAAAGAACACGAGAGGCCCAGCTCGGCCCACGTCGGAAGCCCAGACGATCCGGTAGAGCTCGCCCTCGCAGACGCGCTCACGAAAGCCGCGCTCGCGGGCGCGTGGGACGCGGTCTCGGCACTGACGGCAGAGCTCAAGGCGCGGCGCGAGGCGCGCGCGAAAGTCGTGAGCCTCGACGCCGAGCGCGAACGGCGCGGCAAAAGCTAATCGCACTCGTCGTTCAAACCGTTAGCGTGCTGAACGCAAGCCGTAGGGCACGACTCCACTACGACCATGTCGGTTTGGCAGTGGACGCGCGCAGCCGCAATGGTCATTTCGTCGCGCCGCGGGATACTTTTGCAAAAGCAAACTTTGGTTCGTATTGTGCGAGTTTGTTAGGGAGCGTTGAACTCTGAGGAGTTTCGCTGAAATGCCGAATAAGTTTCAAATCGTCGCCGTCGCCGGGCGCGCGGAAGTCGATCCGCGAACAGCGCGAAGTATCGCGGCGCAAATTGCCGCGGGTGAACCCCCGCCGGGCGTGCGCGTCGCGCTCGAACTGCTGCGCTGTGGCCTGCTCGACGCTGAAACCGGATCGTTCACAAGCGCCGCGAAGTGAACGGCGCGCAAAGCGCGGTGCTGCTCGATCAACTAATCGACGCGCTCGCCGATCGCATCGTCGAAAAGCAGCGCGAGCGAGATCGGCTCGATCACGCAGGTAAGGTCGATCAGGGCACGAGCCCGCTCGGCCCGCGGCGCCATTGCGCCGTCGTTCGCAAGCTCGTCGCCCTCGGCACGCCCGGCGCGGCGATCGTCGGACGCCGGCACTTGCTATCGCGCGAACTGCTCGAGCGCGAACTCTCGGCGGTTTCGAAGAAGCGCAAGCCAGCGCCCTCGCCGAGGGTCGACGACGAAGACGCCGAGATCGATCGAATGCTGGCTTCCGTTGGGTTGGAACGATGCTGAAGATAAGGACGCTCAAAGCTTTCAAGATGCCGACGCTCGGCGATTTGAAGCCCGGTGACGTGCGAACGATACCCGGGCAGTACGAGTTGTTCGCGAGGACAGAGATCAAGCTCGGCCGCGCCGAGGAAGTCAGAGACGACGAAGGCGAAACACAGTCGCCCGTCCCAAGCCGGCTATCCGTAGAAGCATGCGCTCGCGCCGTGCCTTGCTCCGCTTGCGGTCTGAGCTACCTCGAGCACTCGAGCGAAAGACGCAAATCGGTTCGAGCCGATGTCGCGTGCGGCGGCATCAAGTCGGGTTACGTTACTAGCTCGAGTGCGCAGACTGACAGCAAGTCAGCGACGCCGATCGCGAGCACACAAAATGAAGCCGAGCCCGCGGCGCCAACCGCGGACACGCTGGAAAGCAACGAAGCTGAAGGCGATCAATTGCTTACTGAAACAGCGGACAAAATGCAAAATTCTCCCGCCGACTCGGCGCGCTTTTGCGCGACCGTGTTCGAAAACAGCGCGTCCAAAATTCCAACGGACGTGCGCGACGGCACTTGGGCGGAGTTCGTCGATTTGATCGAGCGCAATGGTCACACGCGCACTCAAGTCAAAGACGCCGCCGGGTTGTTTGGCATCTACAAGCTCAAGTCCGACACGACTCGCGCGAAAGCGAACGTCGACCAGGTTTTCGGGTGGGCTCTCGATCTCGACAAGGCAACGCAAGAGCAGATCGAGCAAGTGATCGATCGCTTGAACGCCGCCGGCCTTGCGTACGTGCTCTACACAACGTTCAGCCATGCCGGCTTGAAGCCAAAGTATCGCGTCGTGGGTCCGCTTGCCGCGCCCGCTGCCGGCAAGGATTGGCCGCCGATCTGGCGCGCCATCATCGACGCATTCGCTCCCAAATGCAGCGATGAAGCCTGCAAAGACTGCTCGCGGATGTACTACTTCCCGAGCTGTCCGCCGGACGCCGTTGAAGACGATGCACCCCTGCTCGTAACGCGTCCCGGCATTCCGCTCGACGTGCGCACGTTGAGCATTGCTCAGAAGCCGAGCGCGGCCGCTTCAGCAACACCAGAGCTCAACCTGAACGCGCGCGAGATCTTGGATGCTGGCTGCCGTGTTGAGCCGTGCCCGCGGGGGCGATCGATCTTCGAGCACGCTGAGCATTTGGCATCAACGATGCCGGCGGCGATCTCTGGACAGGGCGGCCACGTCACGACGCTCCGCCTTGCGCGCGCGCTCGTGTGGGGCTTGGGTTTGGAGCACGATCACGCCCGATCGATCCTGGACAAATACAACGCGCGCTGTGAGCCGCCTTGGAGTGACACGGAGCTCGAGCACAAGCTGACGGCCGCGAGCTCGGAAGACGGAGCGCCCTACGCGCGCGGTCGCCTTCTGCCGCCTCCGCCCGACAACTTCGATCACTTGCCGTTGATCGTCCAACGTGATCGAAACTACTGGCTCCGAGAGCGCGATTCGAACGACTACGCGATCCGCGTGAAGGAGCCCGACCTCGTCAGAATTTGCCTCGACATGCACGGCGAGGAAACGCTTCGAACCTGGAACGAGAGCGACAACCCGCGCGTCGGCAAGGCCACGATCGAAAAGCAATCGCGCGTTATCCTCGCGCTCATCAACTGCTACCACGTCGCGCGCACGACGTTCGATCCCGAGAGCGCGACGCTTACGGAAGGCCTACGGCCCGATCCCAGGCTGCGCGCTCAGGAAGATCCCGAAGTCGCCGCGTGGCTCGAAGCGCTCGCCGGAGACGACTTGCACGAGCTCAAGCAATGGATCGCCGGCTGCGCGCAAAGCTTGCTCATGGCGCCCGCGCCCGCGCTCGGTATCGTTGGGCCGAAGTCGTGCGGCAAGTCGCTGATCGCGGCTGCACTTGCGCGCGTTTGGGGCGATCCCTGCGCGCCAGTCTCAGCCAACGTGCTCGTGACGCAATTTAACGGCGACCTGGCGCGGTGCCCGATCGTGCTCGCTGACGAAAGATTGCCGAGCGACATGACGGGCGAGGATTTTCGCGAGCGCGTCGCAGCACGCTCGCACTCGGTCGAGCCCAAGCACAAAGAACGCCAGACGCTCAACGGCTCGGTCCGGTTCGTCGTCACAGCCAACAATGTTGATCGCGTGCTCGGCTTGGCCGGAGAGAAGAACGACAACGATTTGGCAGCAATCGCCGAGCGCTGGCGCCTGATCGAGATCGACGACGCGCGCGCGGCATTGTGCATCGAAGCGCTCGAGCGGCTGAAGGTCGGCGACGACGGCTCGAACGTCGACCTGGCCAGGATTGCTCGGCACTTCCTTTGGCTCCAAGAGACGGTCAAGCCCCATCGCGGCCGCTTCGTCGGCAGCCCACCGGATCACAAGATCTTGAAGCTCCTCCGGGCGAGCGAGGCGCGCCGGAACATGCCCGAAATCTTCGAGCTCGTCCGCGACTACGTGGAGACGCCGCTCGGCTGGGAAAAGAGTTACTCGGGCTTGGACGTAACGCCACGAATGAACATGCCGGACACAACCGCAAAAACCGCGTGGCCGTTGATCGTTGCAGCGCGCCGTCTGTTCGCTCGGCCGATCGCGCTCGCTACGATCGTGGGCAACTCGTCGAAAGCGGTCATCTCTGCGCTACGGCCGTTCACAGTGGGCGAGCGCCTCAAGCAAAAGCTGAAACTGGCCACGAAGGAGCTCGACGCGCAATTCTACGAGCTCGACACGGCCAAGCTGAGCGACGCTCTCGGCTTCGACTCAGCCACGTTAGCCCGCGCCCTCGAGCAGGACACCAACGTGCGACGCACAGCTGCACAGCAAAACAGCATCTGAGCTGTGTGATCGGCGAAGTCATTGCGCTGCTCGAGTCTGCCAAGAGGTCAAAAGACTGGACAGCAGGACAGCAGAACAGCACCTACCTTATTGCGATCCTCGAAAGTCATTCAATATAAGTGATAGATAGACTTAGAGATCAGCAAATAGACAGGTGCTGTTCTGCTGTTTGCTGTTCTGGCCAAGGCCAGTGAACGGAAGCCAACGATCGGCGCGATCGAGCGATCGAGCGATCAGTTTGAACCCCTATATGGGGGCCAAAGACCCCGCACCCACTTGATAACAACACCCAAAAATCCCGAGTTGGCCCACCTTGTCCGGCCCATCCGTGCACCCCATTGCTCGAATTCGGCTTGTATTGCCCTCGATCGCCACGGACTGTCAATCCGATGCACTCGACCGAAGAGCTACTGCGCGCGGATGGTCGTGCTTCTGAGGAGGGTCCCAGGGGGGTCGGCCAAGCGTTCGGAATTTGCCAGCGCGACCAAACGCAGGTCCGTGGATCTGAAATTTATTTTTCGAATCACGAAGTTCGAAGCACAGAGATCATTGGTCTAGATCGATATTCGTCAATGTCGATTTATCCCGCAGCAACTTGGCTCGATTGATGATTTTGACGAACGAGCCAAGGGGATAAAATGGAATATCGAGCACAGCTCCGGTAAAGTGCATTCATTCAATGACGACGCCGAAACGAATCACGATTACCGCGCTCGCTCGAGAAGCACGAGTGACTCGCGATTCCGTGCGCCGTTTCATTGTCGGCGAAAAGCCGATGAAAGCCGCGACGTGGGAGGCCGTACGCACTGCGTACGAGCGTCTCGGCGGCTTTTGGGTGAACGCGAAGCCTGAGCTCGTGTGACAGCTACAAAAGCCGAGCTCGCGCGACTGAAGCGTGAGGTAACGCGGCTCCGGCGCGCGCTGCGCAGCGCGAAGCAAGGCAAGAGACGACAAGCTACCGCGCGATCGAAAAAGCACGATCGCGAGCTTTGGTGCCATCGCGTGGTGGCGCACAGCGACGGATGGCGGCGCGGCTATGCCGCCGCATTTGAGGGACGCTCTGATATTTTCTTGGACGACTGAATGGTATTTCGACGAGATGACTTGAAACTCGACGATGACGCGATGCGGGTGTTCGCGGCAGAGACGCGCAAGGTAGACAACGGAATGAACCAGGCGCCAGCTGCCAAGGCGGACGCTAACGGATTGGACCAGTCGCCAGCTGCCCTTGCGATGGCAGCTAAGATGCAAAAGATCGACGCGGAGCTCGCGGCGGCCGGCAGCCCCCGCGGCATGTACTTGATGCCAAGGACGGCAAAACTCGATGACGACCAGTGGGATCGACATTTGAAATCGCTGTTCAACAAACCCGAAGCCGAAACGCCGACGACGAAAGTGGACTACGTGCCCGGCGGTCTCGTCGGCGTGAACGGCCCCCCCACACAGACCGATCAAATCGATGATGTCGAGTGGGAACGACATCTGCGCTCGCTGAGCAAGCAATGAACTACGTCAAATTCCTAAA
>DASYCL010000264.1:0-6518 GCA_036500245.1 Polyangiaceae bacterium
GGTGTTCGTGTCGTCGCCGCCGACGGTGTGCAAAATCGTGACGCCGTCTTGGGTCAATTGGCGCGCCGCGACTTCCAGCGGATCCTCGCCGTCTTTGACCAAGCCGCGCTTCACACAATCTTTCGCGTTCGTGAGCTTCACGCGGCTATTGCCGATCGGACTCCCGCCGTGTTTGTGGAGCACACTCGCGCCCGCGCGCACTTCAGGTGTCACCGGCACGCTCGCGCCGAGTAACAAACCTTTGTACCCGCCGAGATAACCGATGATCTCGATCTCCGGCGCAAGCTCCGAATAACGCTCGATCAACCCGCCCACGGCAGACGAAAGACACGGCGCAAGGCCGCCCGCAGTCAGAATCGCGACTTTTTGTTTCTGGCTCACTCGCAACACTCCTCAGGATGGACCGCGCGCAGAGCTACGAGATCCAGCGCCAAACGCAAACGAAATATGAATCCCGTGCCGCGTGCCGCATCGCGCTACGGAGAATGTTCGAGATTGGGCTGCCCCCGACCCGTCGGTGCTCGCCTGCTTCGCAGGCTGCGCGCCGCCGACCGCCCCCAAATCGCCCGCAAGAGCGGGCTCAGGGGGCGGTAAGTCACACCGCGCCACCCCGGTTCCCGCGAATGAAAACTTAGTTGCAAATGCAACTGAGTTCCGACCGTCAGCAGTTCACTCCTCTCTCGTTCTTTCGCGCCGGAGCGCGCGCGAAAGGCTCGGGCTCGCCTGCCCGGAAATAAAACAAAGCTACTGATTCGCCGGGCTGATCACGGTTCTCGAAAGAGAGGCGGCCACGTTAAAACTGACCGACACGCTTCGTGATACCCGAAGGGGTGAACAGGCGCCCGTCGCGCAGCTAGAAGTGCGAGTGGCCAAGCGCTTTGGCAAGCGCCGGGCCAAAAAAATCTCAACGATCGACGAATGGTCCCAGGTTCCTGCCTAGTCACCCAGCGCGCCCCGCGCCGCCTCAATCGTCCCGTCAATGTCTTCCTCGCTGTGCGCGAGCGAGATGAACGCGGCTTCGAATTGCGACGGCGGCCAATATACCCCGCGCGTGACGAGTCCGCGATGCCACACGCCGAAGCGTTTGGTATCGGCGCTCGCCGCGTCCAGCCAAGAGCGCACTGGCCCGCGATGAAAAAACAAGGTGAGCATCGAGCCCACGCGCTGCACTACGCCCGGGGTATCGGTGTCGCGCAGCAAGCGCTCGAGCCCAGTTTGGAGCCGCGAGCCGAGCGCTTCGAGCCGCACGTACGATTCGTCGTGGAGCTCTGCGAGTGTCGCAAGGCCCGCGTTGACGGCCAGCGGGTTGCCGCTCAGCGTGCCCGCTTGATACACCGGGCCGAGCGGCGCGATTTTCTGCATCACGTCCGCGCGGCCGCCATACACCGCGAGCGGCAAGCCGCCGCCGACGACTTTGCCGAGGCAAGTGAGGTCGGGTGTCATCCCGAACAAGCCCTGCGCGCCGCCGCGCGCGACGCGACAGCCCGTCATCACCTCGTCGAAGATCGAGAGCGCGCCGTGTCGCGTGCAGAGTTCGAGGATCGTCTCCAAGAATTGAGGCTGCGGTGGCACGCAGCCCATATTTCCAGCGACGGGTTCGACGATCACGGCCGCAATGCGCGCGCCGTCGCGATTGAACAAGTCGTGTAGGGCGGCGATGTCGTTGTAAGCGAGCGTGGCCGTGTTTTCGACGATCGAGCTCGGGACACCCGCTGAGTCGGGATTGCCGAAGGTCGCCGCGCCGCTGCCCGCTTTGACCAAGAGTGAGTCCGAGTGACCGTGATATGCGCCATCGAACTTCACGATCACATCGCGGCCGGTGAAGCCACGCGCAGCGCGCAGCGCGCTCATCGTCGCTTCGGTGCCGCTCGACACGCAGCGCAGCATGGCGATGCTCGGATAACGCGCGATGACGGCTTCGGCGAAGCTCACCTCGGCTTCCGTGGGCGCGCCGAAAGAGAGCCCGTTTTTCGCCGTTTCCGCCACACTCGCTACGACCTTCGGGTGCGCGTGGCCCAAAATCGCAGGCCCCCACGAACCGATGTAGTCGAGGTATGAATTGCCGTCCGCGTCGAATACGTGCGAGCCTTCGCCCCGCGCGATGAAGAGCGGGTGACCGCCGACCGCGCGAAACGCGCGCACCGGACTATTGACACCGCCTGGCATCAGGCGCTCGGCGCGCGCCATGAGCTGGTCCGAGGCGAGGTGTGTTCGTCGCTCTGCCATAGCGCCCTTCTAACATCGCTCGTCGTCGGTCAGCGCGATCGGAGCCGCGGCCGAGTCGATATGATGAAATTTTGACCCGACCGGTCGCATTTCGCGCCACTTTCGTCGTGACGCGAACATTGGGGGCAGTTCGGACTCGTAGGTCCGACGCCGCCGCACGCCAGATTGGGAAATTCCACGGACAGTGCCGATGCTTGGCCGACACACCTGCACAATTTTCATCGCGCTGCTCGCGCTCGGGGCTTGCTCTGTCTACGACTCGTCGCTTTTGTCGACGAATCAGCGTGTCGCATCGAGCGGGACGGGCGGAGTGACCGGTATTGGCGGCGATGCGACGACGTTGGCCGGTTCGGGCGGCACGGTCGGACAAGGCGAAGCGGATGCAGGCGGGAACAGCGGCGAGACCGTCGCTGGCGCCACAAGTAGCAACGGCGGCGCGGCGGGTTCGGCGGACGCGGGCAGCGCGAGCGTCGCTGGCACTGGCGGCAGCGCCGGCACAAGCACGGGCGGCGGCGGTGCCGTCGACACCGCGGGCAGCGCTGGTGCAGCAGGCTCGCTCGCGCTCGATTCAATCGATGACATGGAAGACGACGATGCGCTGATCAGTTACGACGCGACCGGCCGCAACGGAGATTGGTACGTCGGACACGACGCGACCGCGACCGGCACGCAGTTTCCCGGAGCGACGTACCTGATGAGCGCGCTCGACACGACCGACTCGCGCTACGCCGTGAGCAAATATGCGGCTCACACTTACGGCATTGGCTTTACGGATTGGGGCGAAAACATGGGCTTCAATTTGAAGCTCGTCGACCAAACCCTCGGTAAGCATCCGCCTTACGACGCGAGCGCGTATTGTGGCTTGCACTTCTTCGGGAAGATTGGCGCGGGCGCGAGTGCAGCGGTGATCTTCCGCGTGCCGGACAAGAACTCGCATCCCGACGGCGGCGTGTGCGGCGCGGCCGATAAACCCTGTTATCTCTACTACCAAAAACAGTATTCGTTCAGCAGCAGTTGGACCGAGTACTCGGTGCTATTCAGTGCGCTGACGCGCTCGGGTTGGCCGGCGACATTCGCGCAGGACGCGATCTTCGGCGTCGAGTTCGGCTTGCTCCCGAACAGCAAATTCGAGCTTTGGGTCGACGATATCTCGTTCTTGAAGAAGCCGGCGAGCGGCGTATGCCCGAGTACGCTCGAGTGAGCGTCAGAATTTTTCGCCGCTCAGGCTGCGCCCACGCGTGACGGCCCAAGACTCGGTTGCGCGCGAACCGCGTGCGACCACTGCGCGATCGTAAAGCGCGACCGTCGGACAGATGTGCCACGGCACGGCATAGAGCGTCGCGCCGATCCCGATCTCGGCTGCGAGCGGCGACTCGATCACCAAATGCTCTTCACTGTGGGAGTGCACGACGACCTGATTCAACCCCAAAAAATGCGCGCGTGGCTGCGGCATTTCCGAGCCGACCGCTTTGTGCCCGAGATCCAAACAGAGCCGATTCTCCGCCGGTTTGCTGACTACGCGCGTGAGCAGCAAGGCGGCGGGCAAAAACTCCATGTCGGGATATTGGCTCGCGTTCTTCTGATCCCAAAGCACGGTCGTGCCCGGGCTGAGCTCGACAGCATGACGCTCGGCATGCAGCGGGAAGGACGGACTGCTGCCGATCACGCGTTCATCGACGGGGAAGCCGGCGCGCTTCAGTTCAATGGTGAGTGCGTCGAGCTTCGAGAACGCCGCGTCGGCTTGAGCGGCGCGCTCGTCCGCGCCTCGCGCTTGCACTTGGCCATCGTAGGCGTGAAGGCCGCGCACGAACAAGCCGGGCAGCTCGGCGAGCAAGGCGTACAGCGCTTGAGCTTCATCGGCGTCCGCAACGCCGGTGCGTCCCAAGCCCACGTCGACATCGAGCCACACGGGCAATAGGCGTCCGGCCGCCGAGAACGCGCCGGACAACTCGAGCGCCGCCTCTTCGTCATCGATCAGACAAGAGAAGCGCGTGGCTCGGTGCGCTTCGCTCAGGCGCAGCAAACGCGCGACGTTCGGGCCCACTGGTTGATAAGCCAAGAGCACGTCCGGCGCGCCGGCTTGGCCGAGCATTTCAGCCTCGGCCAAGGTCGCGCACTTGAAGCGCGAGATGCCGAGCTCGAGCGACATTTTGACGATCGGCGAAAGCTTGTGCGTCTTGACGTGCGGGCGCAGACGCGCCGGATCGCCTGCAATTTTGCACATTGTCGCCAGATTTTGCCGCACCCGATCGACGAAGATCAACAAATTCGGCGACGGAACTTCGGCGGCATTTTCGAGCTCGAACCACGTCATCGTTACCCTCGTACGGCCCTTCGCAGGCGTCAGTTCTTGCGTCTGAGTCGATCGTTTAGCACGCTGCGCCACGCGTCGATACGGTCGAGCCCATGTGCGGGCCACGGGAAGCGCGCGAGCCTGCCGAGCAAGTGTGGCGTGTGGTCGCCTGCGCGCGTGCGCTGGCCGAAGACGTCCGCCGCGGCTTCGATCGATTCGAGCGCGGCTTCGGGTTCGCCTTCCACGACTTCGAGCCAAGCGCGCGTCAGCAAAAAGTGCTGCCGAGCTTCGGCTTCTTCCACGACCATGCGGCTCGACTCTTCGAGCAGCGTGCGCGCTTTGCCCGCTTGATGACGCACCAGCGCGATCTGCGCGAAAAGCAGCTTGGTTTCAATCACGCCCCACGGGTCGCTCATGCGCCCGAACAATTGCGACGCGCGATCGGTGTGCAGCTCGGCCATGTCGAGATCATCGGTATCGAGGCCGATCATGGCGAGCAAGCGATCGCAGGCGGCTTGACCGCGCGGCGTGCGCAACGTTTCGAACGTCGATAGTGCGTCGAACGCGCCGACTTCGGCGCCGTGAAAATTCATCAAGCGATGCTCGACGTGCGCGATCGAAACATCGGCCTGCGCCGTGCCCAGGCGGTAGCCGGCTCGCTCGAACTCGGCGCGCGCTTCCTGCGCCAGGCGGCGCGAGCGCTCGGTCGCGCCTTCGGAGTGTTCGACCCAAGACAAGAGCAAGAGGCACTGACCGCGGCCGAGCGCTTGACCCAAGGTCGCGAAGTTGCGCTCCCCGCGCTGAATCGTGTTGCGCGCGTCCTCGTAGCTGCCGAGCAAATACTGAATTTCGCCGGCCACCGCTTCGCACTGCGCTTGGCCGAGCAAGTTGCCTTGCTCCGCGAACATTTGCTGCGCGCGTTGAGTCAGCTCGAGGCCTTCGCCGCTGCTGCCCTGATCGCTCGCCAAATGTCCGAGCAAGCGCAAGCTATGCGCAACGTTCTCCGGATCGGCCAGCTCTTCGAAGCGCGTGCGTGCGAGCTCGGCAAAGGTCATCGCTTCGGCAATGCGGCCCGCGTGACGCAAGGCTTCTGCTTGCCAACGATTCTTCAACGCCAGCGTGCGCCCGGTGAGTTTGCCCTTGAGCAACTCGAGATCGGCCAGCGTGGCCAGCGGCTCGCGCGCGCCGTTCCAACTCTGTTGCAGGAAGTCGAACAAGAGCAGGGCCGCGGTGTCCGCGTCTTCCGCTTGCAACAGATTGACGACGCGCTGGCGCACTACGCGCCGGCTGTTTGCGAGCGGGTGCTGCGTGAGCGCCGTGGCCGAAGCGCGATAAAAACGTTCTTTGTCGCTGCGCTCGTTCAAGCTCAAGAGCAGGTGCTCTTGCAAAAGCTCGTGCGGCCAGGCGTAGCGACCGGGCCCGCGCGGTACTAAGATTTCCGCCGTTTGTAGGCTCAAAATCGCAGCTTCCGAGGGCAAGCCGAGCGCCGTGAGCAACGCCGAGAGCACGTTCTTCCGAATGTCGCCACCGAGCGTGGCCGCGGCGTAGGCGGCGGCGCGATGCGCTTCAGGCATCGCGGCGACGCGGCTGTCCCACAGTTCGGCCGTGGTCTGCGGGCGCATCGCGAGCACTTCGGGCGGCACGCGATAGGTGCCGTTCTGAAACTCCATGTTGCCCGCGAGCGCCCAGGCGTGAAGTTGCTGCAGGGCGAAGAGCGGATTGCCGCGACTCCGGCGCGCGGCTTCCTTGGCCGCCGCGTCGTCGAGCGGCAAGGATTCGCGGAGCAGTTGTGCGGTCGTATCGGCCGGCAAGGGCTCGATGTCGATCAACTTGCCGTTCATGATGTCGCGCAGCTCGCGGAGACGCGTCGCGGTCGCGGTGCCGAGCACGATGTCTTCGAGTCGCACCGTCGCCACCATCACGATCCGCTGATCGGGCTCGTCTTGATGGATTTTGAGTAAGCCTTCGATCGTCGCGGGGCTCGCGTTGTGAATGTCGT
>DASYCL010000265.1:0-2106 GCA_036500245.1 Polyangiaceae bacterium
TCCGATCGGCCGCCGAGCGCGGACGTGGCAGCGCGGCTTTTGTCCGGCTTTTTCGACGAGCAGCGCGCGATCGACGAGCTCCGTCAAAACGTGCTCGACGCCTGTCCTGGGGCGCTGCTGCGCGAGCCCTCGACGGGCGCCGGAGGCTCGTGTGCGCGCGCGCATAGCGGACGCACGCCCGAGTCGTCAAAACCCTGACGTTCGGGTTCTTGCAGCCGAACAGGCTCGTCGTTTCGAGGCGATCGTGTTTCTAGCCAAATGCATGTGGTTCCATGTGTGCATGGACGGTTTATGAGCTCCATGGATATTCCATTGTATCTGACAATCAATGTCATAGCTGAGCGCGCAAACAGCTTCCATGGAGCTCACTCGCTCCATGCCCAAATTTTTGCGTATAAAGTGCTTTGGGCGATCCATTGAGTAGAATATATTCGCTCGCGCTGGGACACCTCGGGTGATCTCGGCAGGACTTCGGAAGCGCCGTGATCGACGAACCCACCCTGAGCAAGCTGGAGCGTGAATACAGCGCCGGCATGACCTCCGTGGAGATTTTGGACGTGTTCGCTTGTCACGACGTATCGCTCAGTGAGGCGACGCTCAGGAAATACGTGCAGCTCGGGTTACTACCGCGCAGCGTGCGCGTCGGGCGCAAGGGCAAACATCAAGGCTCGCAGGGTGTGTATCCAGTGAGTGTCGTGCGCCAGATTCTGCGCATCAAACAGATGATGGCGGAGAGCTACACCATCGAGCAGATCAAGCGCGAATTTTTGTTCATCCGAAATGACGTCGAGCAGCTCGAGCAGATGCTGGGCCGCATCTTCAAGAAGCTCGACGGAGTGCTCAAAGAGCGCAAACAGGAACGCTCCGCGCAAGCCGTCCAGCGGGACATGCTGGACGCGCGTGGGCTCAGCAAAGACTTGATGGCCCGATTGGTCACCATCGAAGACAAACTTAGCAAGAGGACGAGGATCGAGAGCGTCGCGGCTTCGTGATTTCAACACGAGCCTACGAAAATAGCGCGAAATTCGCGTGATTTTCGGACGAGGGAAGCAGCGTGAAGCGGCTCTAGCAGAACGCAAAAGCGCCGACTGACGACCGAGATCGTCAGTGTCGGCGACCAGAGTGCGAATCACGAGAGTTACGATTTGCGGCGATACCGCGCGGCCAGGCAGGGTCCGTTCGCGATCGGTGTTCGTGCGGCCACTCAACGACGGCAGAGATTAGCGGAGGCAGCCATGGACTCGAATAAGCTCGGCAGCGAGGACAATCAAACGCTCGAACAACCCGAGCTCATCAGCGACGGTGCCACGGCGCTCGCGCCGGTGGAGGAGATCACGCGCGAACAGCGCCGCTCTCGCCGCAAGCGCGACGTCCGCGCGCGAACGATCAGCGTGAAGCGCATGACCAAGCGCGAGCTCGAGATCGGCAAATTGCTTTATCCGGAGACGGATTACTACAAGCCGCGCACCCGCGCCGAGTGCGCCGAGGGCCCGCGTCCGTGCCCGTACGTCTCTTGCAAGCATCACTTGTTCATCGACGTGTCGCCGCGCACCGGCGCAATCAAGCTGAATTTTCCGGATCTTGAGGTGTGGGAGCTCGGCGAATCGTGCGCGCTCGACGTCGCTGATCGCGGCGGCACCACTTTGGAAGACGTGGGAGCAATCATGAATCTGACCCGTGAACGCATTCGCCAAGTCGAAGTCAAAGCGCTGGCCAAACTCGAAGCCCTGCGCGACATGTCCGCACTCCGCGACTTCGTCGACGAAGGCCCGGTCGGCAAGCGCCGGCTACCGCAGCTCTCGAAAGCCGATCTCGCCGGTACGAAATACGACGACGAAGACGAAGAAGAGAGTGAACTCGCCGACAACGAAGAAGTCGAGGAAGCGGAGCTCGCGAAGAAGCACCGCGGCCCGATCGCCGTGCTCGAGATCTGAGCGCCGTCTACGGCCGTACTTCGCGCAGCACGCGCAAGAAGTTTTGGCTCAAGATTTTTTGAATCGCGCGCTCGGGGACGGCGCGCGCTTGCAATGCCGCGACGAGGCGGGGGAGCTCGAGACACGTGGGCATATCGCGCGGGGTGATGATCGAGCCGTCCCAATCGCTGCC
>DASYCL010000266.1:0-8822 GCA_036500245.1 Polyangiaceae bacterium
CCGAGCTTATTGCGCGGTCTCACGGCTTACATTCGTCGTCACTATTCGAGCTTCGAGGCCTTCGCGGGCGTGCGTCATGCCTCTTCCGGCGGGGATATGGTGCCGCCGGAGCTGCTCGAAAGCTTGCGCGAGATCTTCGTCAACGCCGAAGTATTCGTGATCTACGGCTGCAGCGAGATCAGTTGCTTGGGCTGCACGTACCCCGTACCTCGCGATAGGCCGATCACGAAAACCTACGTGGGTCGGCCCTTCGCAGACGTCATCGTACGCGTACTCGATGACTCGGGGCGCGTGCTTCCCGCGGGCGTCGTGGGAGAAATTCATTTTGCCGGCGGCGGGCTCACGCACGGCTATTTGAACCGACCCGAGCTCGACGCCGAAAAATTCGTCATGCGCGACGGCAAGCGTTTTTATCGCACCGGTGACCGCGGTCGCTTGAGCGAAGACGGTTGGCTGGAGATCCTGGGCCGCAATGATTTTCAGGTCAAGCTGCGCGGCATGCGCGTCGAACTGGCCGAGGTCGAGCACGCGCTCCGCCGCGCGCCCGATGTGCGCGAAGCCGTGGCCGCAGCGAAGGAAAGCGCAGACGGCGAGAAGATCTTGGTCGCGTACTATGTGCCCGAAGCCGCGGGCGGCGCGGAAAGCTCGCACAAGGCCGCGCGAATTACCGCGATTCGCGCGTATTTGAGCGAGCATTTGCCGGACTACATGCAGCCGTCCGCATACGTCGAGCTCGACGCGCTGCCGCTCAATCACAATCTCAAAGTCGATCGCCGCGCGCTGCCCGACTTGCGCGAAGAGGATCTGCGCGCCGGCTCCGTCGTCCATTTGCGCGAACCCAAAACCAACACCGAAAAAACACTGGCCGCGATTTGGCAACGCGCGCTCGGCATCGAGTCCGTCGGGCTGGACGACAATTTCTTCGAGCTCGGCGGACACTCGATGCTCGCCGTGACGATGAGCCTCGAACTCGAAGATGCGCTCGGCGTTCGGCTCGAGGGCATGGATTTCTTGCGCGAACCACTCGAAGTTCTAGCAGCGATCTGCGACGCGCGATTGGGCATCGCGACGGAAGCGCGCGTGCGTGCTCGACCTGCAGTTGCCGAGGAGTCGCTCGAAGTCTTTCATTTCGGCCGCGATTGCAGCTCGTACGGCGTGCTTCGCGGTCGCGCTGCGGATGTGAAGCGCGCTGCGTTGATCTGCGCACCAGTCGGACAAGAACACGTGCGCGCGCGCTTCGTGCTCACTCGGCTGGCCAAAGGGCTCGCGCGACGCGGTGTGCCGACGCTGACATTCGACTACTTCGGCACTGGAGATTCACTCGGCGAAAGCCGAGACGCGAGCGTCGCGCACTGGCTCGGTGACATCCGCGCGGCTCACGCGGAGCTCGAACGGCGAACCCATGGTGCCCGGGTGAGCGCAATCGGAGTGCGGCTCGGGGCGCTGCTTTTGTGTCAAGCCGCCGAGCATCTCGACTTCGAGCGCATCGCGCTGTGGGATCCAGTGAGAAGCGGCACCGAGCTCGAGCGCGAGCTCGACACGATGCACCGCCGCTACTTGCGCAGCATCGCCGAGCTGCGACTCTGGCGCTGGCCCCGCTTCACGAGCGAACACGAACGCCTCGGCCTCATCTACTCGGCGAGCGCTTGGCGCGAGCTACGCACATTGAGACTCTCGTCCCTGCTCCGTGAACAGCGAGCGCCGATCCAGTGGCTCGAGAGCGCGGATTTCGCGCGCGCCCACGAGCTCGCGCGTGAAAGCGGCTCTAGTCGCGTGCAAGTCGAACAACTCGACGCCGATTGCGGCTGGCGAGACATCGCTCGCCTCGAAGACGTGCTCCCCGACACTCACATCTCGGAACGCTTGATCGCCATGATCACGGAGGGAAAATGAAAGAGCTATGTCAACAATTCGGTCCCGAACGCCGATTGATCGGCATTCTCACCGAGCCGAGCGAATGCACGCCGCGGCTCGGCCTCGTGCTGGTGAGCGCGGGGCTACTGCCGAAGTTTGGGCCCTATCGCTTGTATGCCGAACTCGCGCGGCGCTTGGCGCACGAACCAATCGCGACACTGCGCTTCGATCTCGGCGGTATCGGCGACAGCGCGCAAGAGTTCGATGGGCGTCCACTGAAGGAACGCACCGCGCTCGAGATCAAGGCGGCCATCGACCATCTGTGCGAGGGTCATGAGCTCGACGGCGTCGCGCTCGCCGGACTTTGCTCCGGCGCCGAAGACGCATTTCGCGCCGCGGAGGCCGATCCGCGCGTCACCGACGTGGTGATGATCGATCCGTTCGCCTATCGCACGGCGGGCTGGGCTGTGCGCAATTTGCTTCATCGCGCGCGCCGCCGCACGCTCCGCGCGCTCGGCGTCTATCAGCCGGCGCCGCCGGTCAGCGGCGACGACCAGCCGCGCCTCGTCAACTACAAATACATGGATCGCCCGGAGGCGATGCACGCGCTCGAAACGTTGCTGGCGCGCGAGACCGGCGTGCACTTCGTGTACACGGCCGGAGCGCGCGAGGTGTTCAATCACGAGCGCCAGCTCCGCGCGCAATTCTCCCCTATTTCGCTCGGTGATCGCGTGACGCTCGACTATTTCCCACAGATCGATCACACCCAGCTGCTCGAAGCCGATCGGCGCGCGCTGATCGAGGCGATCACGAAGCGCCTACGGGACAGCTTGAAGCAGAGCGCGCCGCGCAATCGCGCTCAGTTTTCGATGCGCACCGCGCCGGGCAGCTTTTGAGCTTCTGCTTCCGTCTCCGTCGGCGGCGTTTCGGCGCTGAGTCCGAACACCGCGTCCAGCCGCAGTAACTTGAAGATCACGAGCGGTTGCGCCGTGACGCCATTGAATTGCACTTCGCCGCCACGCGCGCGGATCCGCTTGTAGAGCGAGACCAGCGCGCCGACGCCCGAACTGTCGATCATGCGCAGCCCCGATAGGTCGACCGAGATGCCGGCTTGTTCGCTGTCCACCAGCTCGTCGATCAGCGGGCGCAGATCGGGCGCGGACAGCGCGTCGAGCTCGCCGCGAATCCGCAGTGTAGTGTTCGTACCCTCGTCGATGCGTGAGTAGTTCATGAGGCCTCCTGAGCGGCAACGGCCCCACTTGGCGCGCTGACCGGGACGGTCGAAGAGCGAGCTTGTTTGCCGTACCAGGGAACCGTTTGGTCGAGTCCGCGCGCGAGATCGAATGCAGGCCGATAGCCGAGGACATCGCGCGCGTGCCCGATGTCGGCCAGCGAGTGCGGGATGTCGCCCGGGCGTGGCGGGTCGAAGTGCAGCTTGGCTTCTGCCACCGCGGGGCGAATCAACGCGACACGCTCGCGAATCGCGCTAAATAGCTCGAGCAGCGTCGTGCGCGCGCCGAACGCGACGTTGAACACGCTGCCGGAAGCCTCAGGCGTGCACGCGGCGAGTAAGTTCGCTTGCACGACGTTGTCCACGAAGCAAAAATCACGACTCGCGCTGCCATCACCGAACACGACACACGGCGCGCCCTTGACGAGCTGCTCGGTCCAGCGCGGAATCACCGCGGCGTACGCGCCGTTCGGATCCTGGCGCGGACCGAACACGTTGAAATAACGGAGCCCCACGCTGTCGATGCCGTGCGTGCGACGGAACGTGTCGGCGTAGATCTCGTTCACCAACTTCGAAGTCGCATACGGCGACAGCGTGCGCCCGGTGCGCGTTTCGACTTTGACATCCGAAGCGTCGTCCCCGTACACCGAGCTCGACGAGGCGTAGACGACCCGCCCCACGCCGGCCGCGCGCGCGGCGAGCAGCACATTGGCAAAGCCGTCCACGTTGGCTGAGTGCGTACTCGCCGGATCCGCCATCGAGCGCGGCACCGAGGCGAGCGCGGCTTGGTGCAGCACGAGCTCGACGCCGCGGAGCGCCGCCGCACAAGCCGCCGGATCGCGAATGTCCCCTTCGAGAAAGCGAAAATTCGCGAATGCTTCCTCACCGACGCGCGCTGCCACGTCGCTGAGGTTTTTGCGCTGCCCGGTCGCGAAATTGTCGAGACCGACCACGCGCTGGCGCAAGATCAAGAGCTTCTCTAGCAAATGCGAGCCGATGAAGCCGGCCACGCCGGTGACGAGCCAAGTGCGTGGCTTGGCTCGTAGCTCGTCTTGCACTCCCTCATAGCGATTCATTTTACAAACTCCAATACTGCAGGTCCGAGCGCACGCGTTTCTTGTCGATCGCCGACTTGAGATCGACAAACACGCCGCCTTCGCGCACCGGGGCGAGCAGCTCTTCGACCGGTTTTTCGAGCAGCTCTCGGTGCGGCACCGCGAGAATGAGCGCATCGAGTTGTTGCAGCTCCGACCAGGGTTGCATGTGAAGGCCTTCGGATGCCGCGTGCGCGCCGTCCGCGATTGGATCGTACAAGATCGGTTCGATCCCGAACTGCTCGAGCTCGTGCACGATGTCGACGACCTTGGTGTTGCGAATGTCGGGCACGTCTTGCTTGAACGTCACGCCGAGGATGCCGACGCGCGCGCCTTGGATTTTCACGTTCGCCCGCGCCAACATCTTCACCACGCGCTGCGCGGTGAACGGGCCCATGCTCTCGTTGATCCGGCGCCCGGCGAGGATCACTTGCGGGTGATAACCGACCGCGTCGGCCAGCGCCGTCAGGTAGTACGGATCGACGCCGATGCAGTGCCCGCCGACCAAACCGGGCTCGAAACGCAGGAAATTCCACTTCGTGCCCGCCGCGCGCAGCACGTCGCGCGTGCTGATGCCGATGCGATCGCAGAGCAGCGCGAGCTCGGTCATCAGCGCGATGTTGATGTCGCGCTGCACGTTTTCCACGGCCTTTGCCGCTTCGGCGACGCGAATCGACGACGCGCGATAGACACCCGCTTCGACCACGCTTTCGTACACGTGCGCAACGCGGTTCAACGCTTCTTCGTCCTCGCCGGAAACCACCTTCACGATCTTCTCGAAGGTGTGCTCCTTGTCGCCTGGGTTGATGCGCTCGGGCGAATAGCCGAGCTTGAAGTCCTTGCCGCGCTTGAGGCCGCTCGCGTGTTCGAGCACTGGGCCGCACAAATCTTCGGTCACTCCTGGATAAACCGTGGATTCATAGACCACGATGCCGCCGGGCTGGAGCGCCTTGCCGACGGTTTCGCTGGCGCCGAGCACCGCACGCAAATCCGGGCGATGTTCGCGATCGATCGGCGTCGGCACCGCGACTACGAAGACCGTCGCACCGCGGAGCGCCTCCGGATCGGTGGTGATGTTCATCGTCGTGTTCTTGAGTAGCGCGTCGTCGACTTCGTTCGTTTCGTCGTGCCCCGCGCGCAAGCGGGCGACACGCTCCGGATTCAAGTCGAAGCCGACGGTGCCTGGAAACCGTCGCGCAAACGCCAACGCTATGGGTAATCCGACGTAGCCAAGACCAATAATCGCAATCCGTTCTTCCATGCGCCGTGTCAAGCAAGAGTCAGACCACGCTTCCCCGAACGCGACCGTGACGTGAGTCCGCTCAATAGGAATTTGCCGCGCAATGCGCGCACGCAAATCCGAGCGCGAAAACGCATCACTGGGTTGGAACTTGAGTTTCTTTCTCGAGCTCCGGGGCCGCCTCCGCGCCGTCGCGGATCTCGTCCGAACGATCGATGCGAAGGGGCGCGCGATAGGGGCGCGGCATATCGCGATCGGGCGGGAACTTGAAGATCGCACTCGCGAGCACGTTATTTTGCGTGAAGCTGAGCGGAAGCGGCGGCGCGGCTGCATCCGAGACTTGCTGAATGTGTTGGTACTTGAGCGCGAGTTCGAGCAGCTTCGTGGCTTGAAAGCCGAGCGTTACGTCACCGTCCGCGGTCGCGACCCGCGCCGCTAAATTCGCACTTTCATCGATTAAACGCCCGCGTTCGTAGCCTGCCGTGACCGCGAGCAAGAGTCGATTGTCCGGCGTCAGAGGCAACCCGCCTCGCACGCGGACTTCATCCGCGAGCAAGGTTTGGCCGAGCAGCGCGTTCGTGCTCACCGCATGCGCATAAGAGAGCTGCGCGTCACCCGATTGATTGGCGAACGCGAACAGCAGAGAACCCGTGGGTGTCCAAAAGCCACGGCCAGTGTTGAAACGCTGCACTCGCGCCGCACCCGCTTCGGCGCTGCTCGTGAAGTCGCGACCCCAATCGTGCCTCCAAAGCGCCACACCGTTCACGACGAGTTGCTCTTGTGTCCCTGCTGGGCTGCCATTCGGCGCCACGGTGTTGCGCACCACCGTGTAATCCGGCCGCAGTTCGAGGCCTGCGCTGTTGCTTAGGAAACTGCGTTCGACGCCGGTTCGCGCTTGAACCTCACTCGTTTGCGGCGCGCTCGTGCCCAGAATCGGGCTCTCGACGAGTGCATTCGCGCTTTGCCAGCCGCGCCAACTCGGCGCCATGTCGTAGTTGAGCGAGGCGCTCGCGTTGCCTTGCGCGAATGCGCCCGTGCCCGCGGGCAAACCAGCGACAGTGCTCGCCGCGGGCGCCGAGAATGCGACTGCGGCGTAGCGATTTGTCTCGCTGGCACTCGAGTCGAGCAGCATCGTGAGCCGCGGCGAAAGCTCGAAGAAGCCGTGATAGTCGACTTGATTGGTCGAGCCACTCGCCGTGGTTTGGGCAAGAAAAAGATCGTACTCGTAGCGGTAGCTCACGCGCTGCACGGCCCGTTGTGATTCGAGCGCGAGCACCACGCTCGGGCTCAGCGTGAGAAAGGCGCCCGTCGCGCGCGGTGGCCCAGCGACCAGCGCAGACTCCGGAGTGTTTCGGAAATTGTCGGTGTACCCGATCGAGGTTTCACCGACCGCTTGCAAATGCGGATCGGCCTTGGCCGTCGCGCTCACGCACGCGATGCCGAGAGCCGTAGCGAGGCGCTCGGCCCAGGCTCGTGAAGCGCGTCCTCGGCCCATCGTCCTTCAATTCTCGACCGAAACGACGCGCAGCTTGCCCCCAGCATCCGGCGAGAGCTCTTGCACGAGCTCGGCTCGGAGCGTGACGCCCGGAATGAACTTGCTACAATGATTTTGCACTTGCTCGAGCAAGGATTCTTCGAATTGTTCGGTCGGAACCAACTTCAGATCGATTGCGCGATCCTTATGCTGAACGACCTGAAATTGCCGCACTTTGTGGGCCAGCCCCGCGAACAGCACGCTGAAGAACATGCCGCTCACCGGGCGCCCTTCGCCATCATGCAACGTGTCGAGCGTTCGGCCTTCGACGCGCTCGAGTCGCGTCAGCGAGCGACCGCAGGAACAGCGTTCGGGCGCGCGCGCGATCGCCGAATCTCCGTTCAAGTAGCGAATGAATGGCGCGCCGAAGTTGTGCAAATCAGTGATCACGACTTCACCGAGCTCGCCCGGACGCGCCGGACGCTCGCCCTGCTCGTCGCGCACGATCACTTCCACGATCAAATTCTCCATCGAGACGTGAAGCCCGGCGTGCGCTTCGCACTCGGCGCCGATCAGCATCACTTCGCGGCTGCCGTAGGTTTCGAAAATGCCCGGCCCAAAGCACTCGGAAAGAGCGGCTCGATCGCTCGGGAAGAGCGGCTCCGCCGCCGCGATCAGCGAGATATCCGGCCAATCCCGGGTTTTAGTTTCGTTCACGTGGCGCGCGAGCGCGACCCCAGCTTGCGCGTAGCAGATGATCACCGACGGCTTCAGTGACTTGATCTCGCGCACCACGCGCGCGAGCGCTTCTTCCGAGCGCTCGGTGCAATTCTCGTAGTACTCACGGCGCAGCGCGCGGTCGACCGAGACCTTCACGCGTTGTGAAAGCGGCGGCGGGCTCGTCGGCGGTGAGCCCCAAAAATGGAAGCTGCGATCGCCTGGCTGATAGCCAGCCCAACCGTAGCCGCGCAGTTTCGTCGCTTGGCGCCAATATTCGGAGCCGTGGTCGTACGCGAACGAGAGCGGATGGCCCGTGGTACCACTCGTCATCTTACCGATCGCGGGCAGTGGTTCGGCGACCGATTTGCGCGCTTCAAACTGCTCGGAGGCCTCTTTGCGGGTCAAAACCGGGATTTTCGAGAGCTCGTCGAGCCGCAGCTTGCGTCCCGGCGAAAGCCCCGCGCGCGCGAATTTCTGCGCATAGTGCGGCACGTTTCGAAACGCGTGGGACAAGAGCCGATTGAGCTCGGCCTCTTGAATCGCCTGGAGTTCGTCGAGCGAACACCACTGCGTTCGCTCGAGCCGCTTCAGGTAACCTAGCGTTGGGCGATGACGAATGCCGCTTTCCCAACTCGGGTAAAGCACGCGTTGAAAGAACAAACCATAAGAGTCGTTCATGCTGCCACCGGTGGAGGAGAAAGAACGTAGTCCCGATAAGCGTTCGGGTTACCCGAGTGTCCATCCATGCCCGCGCGCGCGATGTTGAACATTTCGCGCGCGGTCACGTAGTGCAGCCGCCAGCGCCGCCCGTCGTTGTAGCGCGTGGTCAGCTCGGTGTGCATCGCGCGCCCGCCGTCCCCCAGCAACGACGCCGCCTGCTTCTCGGGCGCGCCGTGGGTGTGCACCTTGACGAACACCCAATCCGGCCGCCCCACCACGTGAATGCCCGCGCGCACCCAGCTGCGCACGCGCGCCGGCGTCGCCGGGTCGTCGGCCGTGACCGCCGCGTTCTCGATGCGCGGCTTGGGCATCGCGCCCGGGCGCAGCGCGAAGCCGAGCGGCCCTTCGATCATGAGCAAACGATCGCGACGTACCTCGCCCACGCGCGCCGGCGAGCCCGTGTCCTGCGCGCGCCGACGCCCGAGGTCGCCTTCAGGCCAGTAGATCTGATTGACGATCGGCGGCTGCGAATCATCGGGCGCTGCCGGG
>DASYCL010000267.1:0-6115 GCA_036500245.1 Polyangiaceae bacterium
TCTCGATCATGGCGAGCAAGCCTTGCTCGTCGAGCGCCGAGAATAGGGTCTGTGGCGAAACCTTTGGCGCGGGATTCGCGGCGCGATCGTCTTTGAATGCTTGGATCGCTTGCGCCAGGATCTCGGCAGCTTTTTTCAGCAGCTCTTCGCCTTCGAGCGACTCGTGGAACGGCGTGAAATTCGGGCTGATGCCGGGCAGGTTCGGCGGCGCGCCGCGCTTGTCGAGCAAGCGCGCCGAGCCTTTGCTGAAGGCGCGCGCGATCAGCGAAAGCGAAGCTTCGTGATCGCCGCCGAACTCACGCAGCTTGCAGGCCGCTGCGACCGAGAGCGGCAGGCTGCCGGAGTCCACGGCGAGCTCGACCGCGACCTCGAGGCCGAGCTTGGCGTTATCGGCGTCGCCCAGCGAGCCGAGCATCCACGCGGTGACCAGCACGCGCAGTGCCGATTTCGCGTCGCCTTCGAGGAGCGACGCGGCGTAGCGCAGCGCAATCTCGTGTTCGCCGCGCTCGGCAAAGGTCAACGCTTGGTCGATCGGACTTTCCGGAGCGGGGCTCGCCATGACAGGGCATGATAGAAGGGCTCTTCGCGCCTGTCTCCTGCTACCGCTCGGCTCTGGAAATCGTCGCCGCGCGCGGAAATATTACTCGCTGGAGCTGCGCTTGGGATCGCGCAGCCGCATGATCGCCGCGCTCATGGCGTTGGCGGTGGCGCTGACCAGCGGCACGACGAACGGGTAGTCCATGCGCGTCGGGCCGATCACGCCGACCGCGCCGCCGGCCTCGCCGCCCTCTTCGCGATAGGGCGCCGCCACCAAACTGACGGGAAAGCCGACCATCTGCTCGGTTTCTTCGCCGAGGAACACGTTCACGCGTTCCGAAGCGAGCGTGCGATCGAGCAGCGTGAGCAAGCGTTCGCGATCTTCGAGCGCGTACAAAAGCTCGCGCACACGTTCCACGCTGCCGAACTCGGGGCTCTCGAGCAAGCGCGATTGGCCTTGGATCACCACGTCCACGCCGCGCGTTGCGTTTTCGGTCGCGGCGCGCACGAGCGAGAGCCCAAGCTTTTGCAAGCTCGCGATCTCGTTTTCTCCCGCGCCCGAGCTACTCGCGAAATATTCGCGAATCGCGCCGAGAGTGCGACCCTTCACGGCTTCGGCGAGCATGTTGTGCACACGCTCGAGCTCTTTTTCGGTGACGGCCTTCTCCACGTGAATGAAGCGATTTTCGACCGTGCCGTCCGAAAACACGATCACGCTGAGTAGCTCGAACGGTCGCGTCGTAATGAAGCGCAGGGTGAGCAAGGTGCGGCTCTCGGTGCGCGCGCGCACCAGCACCGCCGGCGCGCCGCTCAAATCCGAGAGCAGCTTGCCGGTTTCGCGCAGAATGTCCGAGTCGGAATCGAGCTCGCCGAAGTATTCGCGAATCCGCGCCGCGTCGCTGTCCGACAGTTCGCGATTTTGCATCAGCGCGTCGACGAAGATGCGAAACGCGGCTTCGGTCGGTACGCGGCCGGCGGAAGTGTGCGGCTGCGCTAGGTAACCCGCGTCTTCGAGATCCGCGAGCTCGTTGCGGATGGTCGCGGCCGAGAGTGAAAATCCGTATTTGCGCGTGAGCGTGCGGCTGCCCACGGGCTCGGCGGTGGCGATGAATTCAGTCACGACCGCATAGAGCACGGCGCGGGCTCGTTTGCTGAGGGACGGCGCGGCGGTCACGGCTTCGTTAAATACTTGGGCTTTTCCGCGGTTTCGTCAAATCTCGTAGTGCGCTGCTTCTCGGCTCGAGGCGCGCTCGAGGCCGAATTTTGGCCTCCGCGGCCGCTTCGCGTCAGGCTCCCGAGAGTGACTCGAGTTTCTTTTCTCGTCGCAGCGCTCGCTTTGCTGCTGCTCGGCGCGGCCACGCCGCAAAACGTTCCGCCAAATACGACGCCGAAAAAGCAACCCAAGGCGCACCACCCGAAGGCGCATGTGCGAAGGGCCAAGCCGATCCCACTGACGCACGCGCCGAATTCGGCCGCGGAACGCTACGCGCGGCTGTCGCCGAGTGATTGCCTCGCACAGCTCGGCGCGCGCAAAATCCAATATACACGCGAAGCGAAGGCGCGTGGCGTCGAGATCCCGGTGCGCATCAAGGGACCACTGAACGGCGTGCTCTATCGTACCGATTTTCCCGATCGCGAGCGCGGTAAGGTGCCGTGGGAGATCTTCGATTGCCGGCTCGTGCTTTCGCTCGACGACTTTGGCGAGACACTGCGCGCGCACTCGATCGTCGAGGTTCGAATCTTTTCGTGTTTTCGTCCGCCGCCGAAGAGCTTTCCGGCGAACGAAGTCGGCAAGCGTCACGAAGGCGCGCTCGCGGTCGACGTGCGTGAGTTTCGCAAGGAAGACGGCACGACGCTGAACGTCCTCGAGCAATTCAACGGCAAGCTCGGTGCCGCGCTGTGCGGGCCGGGCGCAGTGCCGCCGAACCCGGATTCAGCCGAGGCCCGCGAACTGCACGAAATCGCGTGCGCGGCGGCCGACTCGCACCTGTTCAACAGCGTGCTCACGCCGAACTACAACCCAGCGCACAAGAACCACTTCCACGTCGAGCTCACTCCAAACGTGGACTGGTTCATGTTGCGCTGAGGGACGCGAGCTCTCGGTCGATGCGGCCCGCCGTCCGCTCGGGTCGTGCGGACGGTGCGGGCTGCACGCGAAAATAGGCTTTTTTGGGTGGGCGTTCGCGCGAAGAGGCGTCGATAGCTGCCGGGCGCGGGAGGAGCGGTAGGACAAGCGCTCCCGAACCCGCTCGCTTATATAGGCAAACCACGGCGAAATCCTTGACAGTTTTTGGGTGCGCCCCGATGATCCGGCACCGTCCATACGTCACACCGGAGGACCCGTGACCACCACGTTGTTGGCTGTCGATGACAGCAAGACCATGCGCAGGGTGCTTGAGATCACCTTCGCTGGCGAAGATTTTCGGACCGTCCTCTGCGCAAGCGCGGACGAGGCACTCGGTAAGTTGGGCGAGAACCCACAAGTTGCCTTGGTGGACGCCGGTCTCGAAAACGCCGCGGGCTATGAACTCTGCCAAAAGATCAAGCAGCGCGCGCCGAACGTCGCGGTCGTGATGCTGTCGAGCAAGCAGCAACCGTACGACCGCGCGCGCGGCAGTGCCGTCGGCGCGGACGACTTCGTCGACAAGCCGTTCGACACGCAGCAGCTGCTCGATAAAATCACGACCATCGCGCGGCGCGCCGCGAGCGCGCCGGTGATGGCCGTCGCGGCCGCGCCCGTGGTGATGCCTTCCGCTGCGGCGAAGCCGCAAGAAGCCACGCGTCCGCGGGTGCAAACGCTCGCCTATGGCTCGACTCCGGCGCCGAATCAGCCTGCTTCGCCCGCGCCGCCGCAAGTGCAGCCGCGCCCAGTGGTGCAGCCGATCGTGCCGTCACGCGCGCCGGAAGCCGCGCCGCGCCCCGTTTCTCCGATCGGTTCCGCGGCAGCACACGCACACGCCGAACCCGCGGCCGCGGCATTGCCCGCGGATTTCGCCGGCAAGCTCGGTGGCCTCGGCTTGTCCAGCACGCAAGTGGACGCGGTGCTCGCGCTGTCACGTGAAGTGGTCGAGCAAGTGGTGTGGGAAGTCGTGCCCACGCTCGCCGAGACGATCATCAAGGAAGAGCTGAAGCGCCTGCTCCAGGCGTAACGGCCGCGAGGCACGCGTGTCGACCGCCGAGAGCGAACACGCCGGCGAAGAAATCTTGTTCGAAGGCCGTCCCGCGCTGGTGCCAAGCGTCGGCGTGCTCTTGCTCGCGATCATCACGCTCGGTTTGTGGCTGATCGCGCGCTGGTGGGCACGCGGCGCGACGCTCTATCGCCTGACCACGCGGCGCATCGTGGTCGAAACCGGCGTGCTTTCGAAGCGACTCGAGCAAATCGATCTCTATCGCATCGCCGACTACACCGTCGATCGTCCGTTCGGGCAGCGCTTGCTCGGCACCGGCAATTTGCTGCTGCGCACGTTCGACAAATCCACGCCTGAGCTCAGCGTGCGCGAAATCAAAACCGACGTCGTCGCGCTGTACGAAAAGCTGCGCGCCGCGACCGAAGCCGAAAAAACGCGCCGCGGCGTGCGCATGGTCGACTACGAAACACGGGCTTGATTGGGTTTTTATTGATGGTCACGCGGAGCGTCGCGGGCCGTCAAAGCCTTCGGCGTCGCGCCGCAGCTTGCCGAGCGCTCACAGCTCGACGCGGGCGAGCATGAATTTGTTGTTCAACGCTTTGCTCGTCAGCACTTTGAAATCCTTGACCGCGCCGAGTTCGCTCTTCAGCGAACCGATGCGCGAGTGCTCCGTCGTGAAAAACATCACACGGACACCCTTCTTCTTCTGTTCGGCGATCCAAGACTTGAACTTCGAACCGGACGAAACGAACGCCGGCACGCGATTGCCGGTATAAAAATTCTCGCCCTTCCAATTCATCTGATACGCGACGAACGGCTCTTCCGGGCCTTTGCGCGTTTCGTAGTAGGTGAGAATCGTCTCGCGTTGGCCCCAGTGCGGTGCGGCTTTGAGCAGGTAGACGTCGAGGCCCCATGCGGTCCACGTCACGGCTATCGCGGAAAACAGCACCAGCGCGTGCCTTCGCCACGCGGGCAACGCGAAGCAGAGCGCGGCGGCAGTGCTGGCCAACGTAAAGGCGATCAGGATCGCATCGAAGTTGAGCGAATCGCTCGGCCAAGGGCGCTTGTAGTTGTAGCTCCAGAGGTGGATGAAGCGGGCTTGGCCTTCGACGTCGCCTGCGATCGTGGTCCACAAATCGCGGCCCACCAGCGCGATCGGGATCGCGGCCGATACGCCGAGCAAGCCGAGCGCGCCGCTTTCGTAGTTCGCCGCGAACGAGTCGCTGAGCGGCGCGGCGCGGCCATACTTCTTAGCCGCCAAATAAGCGACGGCGACGCCCGCGAGCAACGCCGGAATCGACTGCCAGCGCGAGGGCGCGAGCGGCTGCTCGGATATCAGCGTGCCGACGCCGAGCAGGTAGCGCGCTTGGCCGCGCAATGTACCCGGGAACAGTCGCATCGCGCCGTACACGAGCAAGATCGCGCTGGCGAGCATGCCCGCGAAATACGGGAGCAATGCTCGGCGCCCGCGGGCGAGCTCGCCTTCGCCGAGCGCGCGCTCGAGCATCACGCCGGTGACGACCGCGATCGGCGGCACTGCCGGCAGCACGTAGTGATGAAATTTGGTCAGCGTGATCGTGAACATGGCGAACGCGACCGTGAACCACAGCGCCATGAACGCCATCACTTCGGACTGTGCGTCGTCGATTTCGCGCCGAAAGCGCAGCCACCAAATCAACCCCGCTGCGCCGAAGCCCGACCACGGAAATAGCCCGTAGCCGAGCTGCCAGACGTAGTAGCGAAAGCTCACGTCGTCGCCGGTGTTGGTGTCGTGCACGTGCACGAACGCGCGCTTGTACATATCGTGGAACAAGAGGCGATCGGTGAACGGCGGGCCGTGACGCATGTACATCTGCACGTACCAAGGCAGGCACACGCAGGCGAAGAGCAGCAAGAAGCCGACGAGCTCGAGCCGCGCGTAGTCCCGGTAACGTTTCGCCGCGCCGATGCCCGCAATCGCGATCACGATGGGCAAGACGAGCCCCGGCGCGCCTTTGCCGAGCGCTGAGAGCGCAGTGAAGAACCAGGCAGCCAAAAAATAAAGCCGCTGCGCGCGCCGCTCGCCGCGGTTCACGTACAAGAGGAGACCGAGCACGGCCGCCCACACGAGCGCGCCGAGCGCTGGCTGGAATATCGGGTTCACCGGCGTGGCGCCGCGACACTCTTCATTGCCCGGCAGCCCGCAATTGCCGCCACCGGAGCCGGAGAAAAATTCGTCGAGATGCCAACGAAAGCCGAAGTTTGGCGCCGAGAGTTGGAGCGTGACGTTGCGCGTGAGCAGATAGACGAGCTGCGGCAAGACCGAGAGCAAGATCGCGCCGAATAACAGGTGAAAGGCCGACAGCCGCAGCGTCCGCTTGCCGACTTTGAGCTGGTAGACTTTGACGCGCACTTCGGCGTCCGTGCGCATGCCGAGCACGATCAGCGCGAGCGCGGCCGTGAGCGGCGCG
>DASYCL010000268.1:0-4441 GCA_036500245.1 Polyangiaceae bacterium
GGTCTTGCACGAGCTCGAGATTTTTGATTTCGCCACCCTTGCGCTTCCAGCCGCGCGCTTCCCAACCCTTGGCCCACTCGTTGATGGTGCTGACACAGAGTTGGCTGTCGGTGTAGATGACGGCTTTGGTGCCTTCGGGCACGAGCGCGCAGCCGTTGATCAGCGCGCTGAGCTCCATGCGATTGTTGGTGGTGTGTGGCTCGAAGCCCCAGCGCTCGGCGGCGACTTCGTTGTTCGCGACGTAGACCGCGCCCCAGCCGCCAGGGCCGGGATTCGGCTCGGCCGCGCCGTCCGTGAACACGCCGTCGAGCGGACCATTGCTGTATTTCGCGAGCACTTCGGCGATGCTCAGGTTCTCCTCGCGCGACGCGAACGTACGCGCGCTACGCGGCGCGGACGGTTTTTTTCTCGGCGCGCCGTCCGCAGTTTTGTTCTTGCAAGCGAGGCAGAGCTTCGGTTGCCAGCCCGGATATTTGGCGATCGTCGCATCCGGGACGCTGAACTCTTTGCCACAACTCTTGCACACGAAACTGGGCACGGAACGGGTCTACTGTCGTGACTCGAAAGTCGCAATCGTTTTGGGGCTGGGGCCCCAAAACGCTCATTGAGAAGCGTGGGCCCCGCTGAATTCTCCCCCTTCGGGGATCACGAAGCGTGTATTTCAGCGGGGCGGGAGCTGCGCTCCCGACAACCACAATTAGAGCGAGTTCCACACGCGCACGAGCTCTGCGATGATGAATTCGCGCAACGCCGTCACGGCCGCGGACTGAAAGCGAACCGATGGCGAAACCACATGCAGACCGGCGCCATCCGTCGAATATTCGGCCAAAATGCGCACGAGCGGCGGCGCGTCTTTGCGCTGCAAACCGAGCTTCACGCCGGCCATCGGCAAGAGTCCGATGCCCATGCCCTTCGCCACCGCCTGCTCGGCGAATGCCATCTCGTCCACGCTGATCGGGCCGCGGACGGTCACCGATTCTTCGCCGTTCGGGCCACGCAAACGCCAGTCGGCTTTGGCGTTTTTGCCGCGAAACAGCACGCAGCGATGCTGCGCGAGTTCGGCGATCGATTTCGGTTTACCGTTTTGCTTGAGATAATTCGGAGCAGCAAACAGGCCCAGCGTGTCGCTGCCGATCTTGCGCACGACGAGCGTCGAGTCCGTCAACTTGCCGGCGCGCACCGCCAGATCGAACCCTTCGGCGACCAGATCGATGAAGCGCGACGTGAGTACCAGCTCGACGTGCACGTCCGGATATTTACGCGAGAAGCGCAGCATCGTCTCCGCGAGGTTCAGCACGCCGAGATCGTTCGGCGCAGTCACGCGCACGATCCCGCGCGGCAGCGTGCTCATCGTCGTGGCCGCGATCGACGCCTCTTCCAAACCAGCGAGCGCGACCCGCGCGCGCTCGTAGTAAGCGTGGCCCGCATCCGTCAGGTGCAACTTGCGCGTGGTGCGATGGAGCAAGCGCACGCCGAGCTCTTCTTCGAGACGCGAGACCGTGCGGCTCACCGAAGACTTCGGTAGGCCCAATTGATTCGCGGCCGCCGTGAAGCTTTCGAGCTCGACCACGCGCACGAATACGGAGACGTGATTGAGGTCCATTGTTGTCATCCTAGCAACTATTTGTTGCTCGCTCCGGTTCTACCGCTCGACAAAGCAACAATTATGTTTCTCGGCACCACCGCGGAGAAAAATCATGTCCAGCATTCAGAACAAGCTTCCGACCGTCGCCCGCTACTCACTCGGGCTCGCCTTCTTCGTGTTCGGCCTGAACGGCTTTTTACATTTCCTGCCACAACCGCCGATCAGCGGCCCACCACTCAACTTCATCGGCGCGCTGATCGCGAGCGGCTATATGTTCCCGCTGCTCAAAGGCACCGAGGTCTTGATGGCAACACTCTTGCTCGCCAATCGCTTCGTGCCGCTGGCGCTGACCATACTCGCGCCGGTCATGGTGAACATCATCGCGTTCCACCTGTTCCTCGAACCCGCGGCCTTGGCATTGCCGCTCGTGCTACTGGCGCTAGAGCTATACCTCGCCTACAGCTACCGTGATGCGTTCGCACCCTTGCTGCGCGCCGTGAATTCGCCACACGTGAGTTCGCCCGATTCGCATCGCTCGCGCGTGCCGGCGGCGGCGAGCTGATTCGCGCAATCGCGCGCTTAGGGACTCACTCGCTCGGCATCGTATCGAGCGGGTGCGTTCTTTTTTTGGTTTGCCTGGAGCATCGTTGCGCGTCGCATGCGTTCGTCAGATCGCGATGCGCAGCGCGAGCCCGAAATCCATCAGCGCCGGCGCGCGGCTGAAATTCACGCCACCGAGGTTCAAATTGCTCACGCCGAAACGAAATTCGCCGTTTTCGTTGCCGTAGCGCGCGGACGCGAAAGCTTCGAAGCGCACGTGGGTGAGCGCGATCAGTGAATAGTCGAGACGAGTGATGAACGAACGATCCGAGAGGTTACCGAGCGTCGAGAGTGTGAAGGTGTGATTGTCGAGCGAGTACGGCGCCGGAAATGTGACGTAAAGCGCCGCGTAGTGCTGACCCAAATAAAAGAAATTCGCAGAGTCGTTCAGGCCGATGGTGTGCGGCAGCACGAGCCCCGGGTACGCCGCGGGGCTCGCATAGCCGAGCCCGTTGTAGAAGTACTCTGCTCCGACGGTGAACGTGTCATTGTCGTTGTATTTGCGCGAGTAGCTCAAACCACCGACGGCCTGCGCCTTGTATCCGTTCGAGCGATACACCGGGTAATACGCATCCACAGTTTGCTCGAGCGCGCTCAGCGCGGCATCGCTCGGTGCTTGCCACGACGGCGCGACGTACGGCGGCGGCGCGGTCGCATTCGCGTCGTAGTTCACGCGATCGATTTCGCCGCCGGAGCGCAGCCCGAGCTCGCCGTAAAAATCGAAATCCCCGACGCCGAATGATAGATCCGCCGCGAATTTGGCCTTGTGGTTGCGCTGCCCGAGCACGCCGAGCCCGAGCTCCGAAGGCCCGAGCACGAACTCCGCGCGCCCCGCGGCGGCGATGTCACCGAGCGTCGGGGTCGCGACGCTGTTCTCGGTGAGCACATAGCCGTAGAAGTTCCAGGCCTGTGACTCGATCGGCAAGTGCAGCTTCACCATCGTGGTGCCGGTGCGCGCGTCGAAGACGTCGAGCGGATTGCGCGGGCGCAAGTGCAGGAAATCGGTCGGCGCCCAGAAATGCCCGGTGCCCCAGCGCACGTGCTGTTTGCCCGCCGTGACGAACACCGTGTGCGCCACGTCGAAGTTGATCCAAAGCTGATCCAAGCTCACGACCGGCGCGCGCGTCTGCTGCTGAAATAGCGACGATAGATTGGCGCTACCCGAGGTCGACCCAGTCGCGCTCACCGCCGCGATCGACTCCGATTGCGATGCACTCGCGGGCAGCGTCGGATCGAACACCATGCGGCCGAGCGCGAAACCGCGCACGCGATCGTTCGGTCGCGCGTCCAAGTACACGTCCAAGAGCGAGGGCGAACTGAACGCCCAAGCGTTCGGCGCTTGCCCGCGCGAGCCGGTGGTTTGCGCGCGCAGATACAATTGCCCGCCGATTTTCAGCGGATCTTCCGGCGCCGCTTCCTCGCTGAACATCGGCGTCTCGCCGCTGCCGAGGATCTGCGCGTCGCGTGACGGCGCGGCGTTCGCGTTCGGCGCTTGCGCCTCGGTGGCGGCGGCCGGCGGCGCGGGCGGAGCTACAACCGGCGCGGGCGCAGTGCCGGGCGGAACGGGCGTGACTGGCGCAGTGCCCGGAGTGCCATTGGGAGGCGTTGGCGCAGCGGGCGACGGAGCAGGTGATGGCGCGCCGCCGAAAATGTCGGCGTCACTCGGCCGGTCTTGCGCTTTTGCGACGGCGGCCGCGAGCAAGCAACACAGTGCAGCGCCAGAGCGCGACAAGACCGATCGATGCATGTTTTCTCTGATTCGAAAGCGTGCTCGGTGCGACGTTCAGCGCGATTTGCTCTCGAGCCACGCCTTGGTGAAGAGGTTCGCTTCGAGCGGCTTGAGATCCACGGTCTTGATCAAGATCAGCGTCGAATTGGCTTTCTCGACTTCGTCGTAGAAGCGAATTTCCTGTGGATACCAGATGTCGGCCTTGCGCGACTCACTGTAGATCTTTTGCCACTTCGGATAATACGAAGTGCGGAGTAGCTTGCCGGAGAGCGCGAATTCCTGGCGTTTGAGCTCATTTTTCGTGGCTTTGTCGACCCAGAGCTTGATCACGGGGAACGCCAAATCGAGGCCCGGCTTTCCCTTCAGGGTCATCACTTGCGCGGTGTACACGCCGAGCTTTTCTTCACCGTTGTCTTCCGGATCGTATTCTTCGGCCAAGCGCGACTCGTCGAAGTCGGAACGGCGAGAGTTCGTGCCGCCGATGCGCTCGCGCTCGGTACGCCGCTCCCACTTGCCGACCGCAGGAT
>DASYCL010000269.1:0-2536 GCA_036500245.1 Polyangiaceae bacterium
GAAGCGAAGCTCCGAGCGGGCACGCTCACCGGCGCTTTGGCGAGCACTCACTCAGTGTTCGATCACCTGATTCCGATCGTCGCCGGCGGCTTGATTGGCCTTTCGATCCATCATTCGCGCCTGCGCGCGCGCCTTTCGAAAGCGGAGGAGAGTGCGAGCCGCGCCGAAGCATTGCGCACCCGGCTACTCAAAGTCGAACGCGATCAGGCGGTATGGGTCGTGGCCGCGGCGGTGTTGCACGAGCTCAACAATCCCCTGCACGCTCTCGGTCTCTTGCTCGACGAATACGAAGCGTGCCCTGGGGACGAAGCGCAGCGCGCAGAGCTCGTCGAACGGGCGCACGCCCAAGTGCGCCGCGCCCTATCGCACCTCGATTCGCTGCGCGCGATGCAAAGCGGCGGCGAGCCCGAAGGCCAACCGATTTTGCTCGATCGCTTGATCGCCGCGCTGGCCGAAGATGCGAGCGTGCTCGCGCGCGCCGAAGGAGTGCGCGTCGAGGCCGAGTGCGAACCGGAAATCGTGGTCAGGGCCGATCCGAGCTACGTGCGCACGATCCTCGAAAACCTGCTCGACAATAGCCTGCACTCGCTGCAAGCCGGGAGCGGCGGCACGGTCACCATTCGCCTGAAAAAGCAGGCCGATCGCGCGATCGTCAGCATCGCGGACGACGGTCCGCCGATGTCTGACGGAGTGCGCGCCGTGCTGTTCGATCCTTTGCGCACCACCAAAAATCATGGCCTCGGCCTCGGTTTGCCGATCGCACGCGCACTCGCCCGCGCCATGCACGGCGAGCTTTCGCTCGACGACGGCACAGCCAAAGAATTTCGCCTCGAATTGCCGCTCGGTGGGCGAGCATGAGCAGTCCGCGCACGGTGCTCTTGGTCGAAGACGAATTCGACACACGCGAGCTACTCGGCCGTGCGCTCGAACGCGCAGGGTACGTTTGTTGGCTCGCCGCGGATCGCGAACGAGCATTGACGCTCGCGCGCGAAGCCGAGCAGATCGACGTCGTCGTCACGGACGTCGTCTTGGCGCGCGACAACCACGGGGGGCTCGCGCTGCTCACTGAGCTGCGCCAAGCCGGCATCGGCGCACCCGTAATCGTGATCACCGCCTTCGCGGATGTGGAAAAACTCAAAATCGCGCTCAACGAAGGCGCGGCGCATTTTCTCGAAAAGCCGTTCCGCGCAGCCGAATTGCTACAAGTGATCGAGCGCGTGCTCGCCGAGCGACGCCCGCTCCACCAGGCCGCCGAAATGCTGCTCGCGAGCGCTCAGCTGACCGACAAAGAGCTTACCGTCGCGCGCCTGTTGCTCGAAGGCCTAAGCAGCAATGAAATCGCCGAACGCGAGCGCAACAGCCCGAAGACCATTCGCCAGCACGTGACGCAGATCTACGCGAAGTGCGGCGTCGCGACGCGCGCACAATTCTTTCGCTTGGCGTACCTCAAGTAACACGCGCAAGCGCAACCTCACCCACTCGCTCCGGTGACCACGCCCCACGGCAAGCCGTCGACCTTCACCCGCGATTCGACTTTGCCGCTCGCGGGATCGATGATCGAGACATCGTCCGAAGAGCCGTTCGCGGTGAACAGGCGTTTGCCGTCACTCGACATCGCCAAGCCCCAGGGTCGCGCGCCGACGTTTTCGATCAAATGATCGAACGCGCGCTTTTGCACATCGATCACCGCCACGGAACCGCCGCGCCCGGTCGAGGCGTAAAGCCATTTTTCATCAGCTGAAAACACGGCGTTCATCGGACGCTGACCGAGCGGCACTCTGGTCGGGATTTGGATCGTATTGAGCACTCCCTGCGTGCTCGGATCGAACACGGTGACTGTACCGCCGAGCTCGTTGGTAATGAAACCGATGCGGCCGTCTTTGGTGATCGCGACGCCGCGCGGGCGAGCTCCGGCCGGGATCAGGCGAACGACCGAAAAAAGCGCGGTATCCACGACACTGACGTTCGCGTCTTGCTCGGACGTGACGTACACGAATTTGCCATCCGGGCGGAGCTTCACGCCTTCGGGTTCCTTGCCGACGTCGATTCGATGCGTCACTTTGCCGCTCGCGATGTCGACGACGCTGAGCTCCGCCGTCTCTTCGTTCGAGACGTACAGCGTTTTATCGTCGCGAGAGAGATCGAAAGCCTCGGGATCTTGGCCGCTTTGCAGCGTGCGCACGAGTTTCTTCTGGCTCAAATCGACCACGCCGATGCCATCGGCGGAGCGATCGCCCGGCGGCAACGTCGATTCGTCGATGTTCGGGCCGCCGCGCGGCGAACCGGACAACGCGACGTAGAGCGTCTTACCGTCGTGCGACACCTTCATGCCGCGCGGGCGCTTGCCGACCGGGATGCGCGCCATGACCATCGCCGAGTCTGGATCCACCGCCACTACTTCGCCGGCTGCTTCCGTGCTCGCGTAAATCAACTTCGGATCGGGGGCTCTCTTGCAACCGATCGCGAACAGCGCGCCGAGGGCCAACAGGCAGAGATACGAATCGCGAGTGCGCATGCCACCAATGACTAGCACGGC
>DASYCL010000270.1:0-4187 GCA_036500245.1 Polyangiaceae bacterium
GCTGGACGACGCTGTTCGAGTGCGGAGCAAGCGAGCGCACGAGTGAAGCTCAGCCGGACGGCTCGGCAACCGCACTCGCTTCGGGCGACTCGGCAGCACGCGGTTCGCGCACGAGCGCGCGCGCCAAGAGCCAGCACGAACCGAACATGCACAGCGTGCCCAGCACGCCGGAAAGGGCCACGCTGAATGCGCCGAGCGGCAAGCCCGGGAGGGCGTAGTTCGACAGCGGCGCGGCAAACCACGAGCGCGCGTGTAGCCCGAGCTGCGCCGCGACGCGTTCGAGTCCGTCCGGCGATGCGCTGGCGAACGGCGCTAAAGCGAGCGCGACGGCGAGCGCGAGCGCGAACGCCGCGCGCAACAAATTGCCCGGAATGGTCGCGGCGTCGTGTTCGAGTAATTCGAGTCGAAAGCGCGCGACGCTGGCGACGACGAGCGCCGTGATGGCCGCTTCAGCGACGCCGATCACGGCGTGTACGAGCACCATGGCCGGAACCACGACGCCCGCGCGTGCGGCACCCGAGAGCGCGAGCTCTCCGGCGCAAACCGCGGAGCTCACGACGATGGCGCACCACGCCGCGAACGCGACCGACGCAACTCGGCGCGTCGGGCTGGGAGCACGGCCGCACGCGAGACGGTAAATCGCATCGCTCACCAGCGAGCTCACGAGCGCCATGTTGGTGATATTTGCGCCGAGCGCGAGCAAGCCGCCATCACCGAAGACCAGGCATTGCACGATCAAGACCGCGCTCATCACCACGATCGCCGACGGCAAGCCGAGCAGGGCGACGCACAAAGTCGCGCCGATCAAGTGACCTGAAGTGCCGGCGACAATCGGGAAATTGACGAGCTGCGCGGCGAACACGAACGCCGCGGACACGCCGAGCAAAGCGCGATTCGTCGAGCGCGCGACGCGCAGCGCGGCACACGCAGAGCCCAGGCCGACGAGCGCCGTACACGCCGTGGCGACGGCGACTCTTACGCTCAGAAATCCATCCGGGATATGCATGCGGCGGCTCGATTTTCGGGCGGCCGGAGGATGACACGATCTTCATAACGGTGCTACGGGGCGAAAAGGCAAAGCGGTTTTCCGTGCTACATTCCGGTCGTGAGCGCCCCTGCAGTGCATCGAGCCGAACCGGAGTCGCACGCGCTCGCGACTGTCGAAGCGGCGGGCAAAATCGTCCCTGAGCCCACGTTGAGCGGTTGGGGCATGGTGCCGGAACCGGGCAGCGAGATTTTGAGCGAGCAGCTCGAGCCGGTCACGCGCGGCGCGGCCCTGTCGCGCGGACTCGGGCGTTCGTACGGCGATTCGTCCTTGCCAGCGCGCGCGACGGACAAGCTGGTCGCGACGCGGCTCGCCGATCGGATTTTGGATTTCGACGCCGAGAGCGGCGTGTTGCGCGCGGAAGCCGGCTTGAGTCTCGCCGAGATCAATCGGCTGTTCATGCCGCGCGGCTTCTTTTCGCCGGTCACGCCGGGCACCAAGTACGTCACGCTCGGCGGCATGGTCGCGAGTGACGTGCACGGCAAAAATCATCACCGCGAAGGTTGCTTCGGCGCGCACGTGCGAAGCCTGCGCATGCGGCTCGCGGACGACAGCGTCGTCACGTGTTCGCCCGAGCGGGATTCGGACCTATTTTACGGCACGATCGGCGGCATGGGCCTACTCGGCCACGTGCTCGAAGTCGAGTTCCGGCTGCATCGCATCCCGACGCAATGGATCCGCGTCGAGACTGACCGAGTGCACGACATCGACGAGTACATGAGCGGCCTGAACCGCGCCGCGCCGCTCTGGCCAATGACCATGGGCTGGATCGACTGCCTGAATCGCGGTCGTTCACTCGGCCGCGGCATCTTGATGGCGGGGCGCTGGGCGGAGCCGAACGAAGCGCCGAGCACCCCGCCCGCCGAAAAGCGCAAGATCACATTTCCGATCACGCTGCCGAATTGGGTCTTGAACCCGTTCACGGCGAAGGCATTCAACGCGCTCTATTACGCCAAGCACCTGCGTCGAAAATGGTCCGGCCTACAAACGCCGGACACCTTTTTCTATCCGCTCGATGCGATCCTGCATTGGAATCGAGCCTACGGTTCGCGGGGTTTCACTCAATATCAATGCGTGCTGCCGCGCGCGGCAGGGCCGGTCGCGGTGCGCGAGTTCATGGAGCTTTTGACGAAGCTCGGCGGCGCTTCGCCGCTCTGTGTGATCAAGGATTGCGGGCCCGAGGGCAAAGGCGTGCTCTCATTTCCGCTCGAAGGCACGTCGATTGCGGTCGACATGGCCGTCTCGCCTGAGATACAGGGCATCGTCGACAGGCTGAATGAGTTCGTGATCGCCGCCAAAGGTCGCATCTACTTGAGCAAGGACCGCTTCACGCGAGCCGAGCATTTCCGCGCGATGGAGCCGCGTTTGCCGGCTTTCTTCGCGCTGCGCGAAAAGTGGGATCCGAAGCGACGACTGCGCAGCGCGCAGTCGAAGCGCTTATTCGGCGACGCAGCCTGATTTTTCCTTCGTCGAAGCGAGTGACCGCGTCATGAAAGCGATTGTATTTGGCGGCACGACCGGAATGGGCCGCGCCATCGCCCGGCGCCTCGCCGAACGTGGAGACAGCCTATTTCTACTCGGCCGCAATGACGACGAGCTCTCGCGCAGCGCCGCGGATTTGAAAGCGCGAAGCCCAGCCGGCAAAGAAGTTCAATTCGCGCACTGCGACTTGGAAGATCCGGCAAGCTTCGCGCCCGCGCTGGACGCGGCGGACTCCGCGCTCGGCGGCTTCGACACGGTGATCGTCACGGCCGCGCTGTTCGCGACGCAAACCGCGCTCGAAGCGGACATCGAACTCACGCGCCGGCTCGTCACCGTCGACTACGCGAACACAGTCGTGTTTTGCGAACACGCGCGGAAGCGCCTGCTTGCGCGCGGCGGCGGGCGCTTGGTCGTGTTCTCGTCGGTCGCGGGCGATCGCGGGCGCAAGCCGGTCGCGATTTACGGCTCCGCGAAAGCCGGGCTTTCGCTTTATCTCGAAGCGCTCGACCACCAGTTCCACGCGGACGGCCTCGCGGTGCTTTGCGTCAAGCCAGGCTTCGTGAAAACCGGGATGACAGCGGGCCTCAAAGCGCCGCCTTTCGCTGGCGAACCCGAACAAGTCGCAAAAGACGTCGTGCGCGCGATGGATCGCAAAAAGCCGGTGCTCTATACGCCGAGCATGTGGGCGCTGGTGATGCTCGTGATCCGCTGGCTGCCGCGCTTCGTGATGCGCAAAATCGGATTTTAGTCGCGATGCGGGTTTTGATTTTGGGTGCAACCTCGGCGATCGCTGCGGAGTGCGCGCGCATCTACGCCGAACGCGGCGATCGCCTGCACTTGGTCGGCCGCGACGCAGAAAAGTTGCGCCGCGTCGCGGAACGCTGCGCCGGAACGACGCTCACCACGGCGCAGGCTGACTTCGCCGATTTGAGTCAAAACGAAGCCGTGATCGCCGAAGCCTTCGCCACGCTCGGCCACGTCGACATCGCGTTGATCGCGCACGGAGCGCTCGGCGATCAACTCGAGAGCGAACGCGACTTCGCGAGCGCCGAGTCGATCTTGCGCGTCAATTTCACGAGCGCGGTCTCGCTCTTGATCCCGCTCGCGAACCGGCTCGAAGCAGCGAAAGCCGGAAAAATCGGTGTGATTACCTCGGTCGCGGGGGATCGCGGCCGACCGCGCAACTACACCTACGGCGCCGCCAAGGGCGCGCTCAACGTCTATCTACAAGGCTTGCGCACGCGGCTCTACCCTTCCGGCGTGAGCATCACGACGCTCAAAGTCGGCCCCGTCGACACACCGATGACGCGCGATCACAAGAAGCACCCGCTGTTCGGCCAACCCGCGAGCGTCGCACAGAGCATCGTGCACGCGATCGATGCGCGGAAAGCCGAAGCGTACATTCCGGCGTTCTGGGCGCTGATCGTGCCAATCGTCAAGAGCGTGCCGGAGAGTTTGTTTCAGCGCGTGCCGTTCTTGTCCGGGCGCTGAAGCGTCACTTGGGCGCGCTTGGGCGACCAGCGAGCGCGAACGCAATTTCGACGAGCTCGAACGGGTCGATCGGCTTGGCCGCATGACGCTGATAGCCGGCTTCGAACGCGCGCTCCGCGTCCACGCCGAGAGCGTAAGCCGTGAGCGCAAGCGCAGGGATCTTGCCGCC
>DASYCL010000271.1:0-2085 GCA_036500245.1 Polyangiaceae bacterium
TTGCCCTCGGCGACCGAGCCCGTGGCCTATCAATCGGCGCAGATCGCGATCAACATGCTGGTCATCACGTTCGGCGCGAGCGCGCTCGCCGCGCGCACGTACATGAGCAGCTTCATCAGTGTGACCACGATCTTGTGGTCGTTCGCGCTCGGCGTGGGCACGCAGATCTTGGTCGCGCATCGCATCGGCGCGGGTCGCTTCGAGGAGGCCAACGCCGGCCTGCACCGTGCGCTCAAGCTCGCGCTCGGCGGCAACATCACGATCGTTCTTTTGTTGATCGTGTTTCATCGCGCGCTCTTGGGTTTGTTGACCCATGATCCCGAAGTGATTCGCGTAGCCACACCGCTGTTCGGCCTCGCGCTGTTCGTCGAGTTCGGTCGCGCGGTGAACATCGTGGCCGGCGGCGCGCTCCGTTCCACCGGGGACGCGCGTTTCGTCGCGATTTACGGCTCGAGCATGATGTGGAGCGTGGGCGTCTTTTTCGCGTTCGTGTTTGGATCTTTGTGCAAGCTGCACCTCACCGGCGTGTGGATCGCCCTCGCGCTCGACGAAATCAGCCGCGGTTTCGTCAATTACCGACGCTGGCGCGCCGGACATTGGCGCACGCTCTCCGCGCTCGCCCCCGCTTCGGCGGCCGAGATCGCTCAATAGTCAGCGGATCTCTATAAGTGGGCGTGCGAAATCAGCTCGAAGCCAAGCTCGAGGAGGCGCGCGTGGGTCCGTGGTTCCGTGAAAAACGCGATGTCTGCCTGGCGATAGGCCGCGGCCCAGTTCCGACTCGGATGATCGGGCGAACACAGTGCTTCGAGCTCCGCCGAAGCTTCCGCCGCGTGCCCGATCAAATGATAGGTGCCATCGGGGAGGGCTTCGAGCTCGCGCCACACCTCGCCTCGATCACGCCCCGATAGACCGATTTCGCGATCGAAGTGGCGGAGCCGGCCCGCGGCGTCGGTTTCGTAGCTGTAGTTGAGGCCGGTTTCGCGCGCGAGCCGCACGATCAACGCTTTGATTCGGCGCGAGCCCGCGTCGTCCATCGCGGAGCCGAGCATGTGACTGTCGAGATGCGACGGTTCGAAGCCAAGCGCACGCACGCGCGCAACTTGCGCGTCGAGCTCGGCGAAAAGCTCTTCGTCGCTCGCGCGCTCGAGCAGCGGCGTGAAGCTTTGGAATAGATGACCTTGTTCGTCGCACAGGTTCGTCGCGTGCGTGAGCGGGCCCCATTTCAACCGATCCCAATCGCAAGTGAGGCACAGGTGCACGCCGACGTTCAGCGCGTGTTCGCGCGCGAGCGCCAAGGCTTCGTGGAACCACGGGCACGGCACCAAAAAATTGGTCGCCCGCACGATGCCGTGGCGCATCGCGCGCACGATGCCCGCGTTCACCGCGTGACACATGCCAAAGTCGTCGGAAGTGACGAGCAAACGCTTGACCATTCGTGCTCCTCTCGAATCAATAGTAGAGTCTCGACGTCATGGTCCAGAGCTCGCGTGCGAGAATCGGTGTGGCCCTCGCGTTCGGCGGCATGGGCGCGCTTTGCTTCGGGTTCAAGCGCACCGCACTGACGCTGTTCGGGGCTGGCGTGCGCACGCTGGAGCTCGACTGGCGCGCCCGCCACCCGGAATTTCGCGGCGGCCTCGCCGAGCGCTGGCAAGCGTCCCTCGATTTTTATCGCGAGACGCACCAAAACCCGACCAATCGCACGCTGCACGTGATTGGCATCCCGCTGATCGTCGGCGGCGCGGTGGGCTTATTTGCTTCGCGGCCACTCAGTCCGGTTTCAGGCGCGCTCTGGCTCGGCTCGTTCGCGGCCTTTACCGGCGGCTGGGCGCTGAACATCGTCGGGCACGCGGTCCACGAAAAGCGCGCCCCCGCGTTCAGTGAAGACGGCTTGTCGTTTCTGGCCGGGCCAGTTTGGGATTTTCAGCAGCTGATCGCTGCGCAGGCAGAACGAGCGAGCGCGACGAACGCGACGAGCGCGACGAGCGCGACGTAGTCGGCGGCTCTCTCGAGCCGAAATGCGACGCCGAAGGCTGTGCCGGCCTTCGCCGTGACGCGTGACCATCAAAACAAAAAAATAAAATCACG
>DASYCL010000272.1:0-1561 GCA_036500245.1 Polyangiaceae bacterium
GCCGAAGACGCCGCACGCCGTCTTCGAAATGCATCAGAAGACGATCAATAGATCTGCAGGCGGGTTGCCGCTGAGTCAATCCGGACTCGATTTCAAACTGAGACAGTGCGGAGCCGGGAAAATACGGCTCGTGCTCACGGCCCAGAGCGTGAACGATTGGCCATACGAAATGCGATTGGCACAGTAACGTTCGCGCCAATGGGATAGCGTCCATAGCGATCCGGCTGAGCGTGCAGCGCGTGGCCGACGCGCAGTGCGGCCTCCCCGAAGCCACGCCCGAGCGGGTACTCGTGGCGAACCGAGCACCGGAGTTCTCCGCGCGCAACGACGAGGCAGCTCAGCTCGACATCGCCGCCAACGCCTGCATCGCGCGCGCGGCGCGGGTAGTGGCGGTCGATAAGAGCAGGTTCAGGCCGCGATATGCGCACGCGCTGTGGAGGCGAGGGCGGTGGGTCGGGCTCGACTGGAAACGTGTCGCGCTCGGGTTCCGCTTTGGAGTCCATATCCGGCGAAAGCGGCGGCGTCAGCGTCGGCGTGAAGACGACGCGATAGCGAGCCATATACGGTGCGCGACAGTCGGCGCTCCATTGCGTGGGCCAGCGGACCGAACCGACGGCGCTGGCGGCAGCGCGTTCGTGCTCTGCGCTGGTCGCTTCGACACGCTCGATCGCAGCGGCGCCACTGGGTTGGATGCTGAATGTAACGTTGGCGTAGCCGCCCGCGCCGCTTTCGACGCGCCCCGAGGCGTCCAATGTCGTCATGCCGGCGTCCACCGGCTCACGGCACGACCCCCGCGGGGGCGGAGGTGGAGGTGGAATAGGCGCCTCTGCCTCAGCTCGCGGGTGGAGGCAGACCGGGAAGGGAAAGCGGTTAGAGCACAGCCTCGACTGCTCGGCGCCCCATGTCAGAAACACCGCAGCGATCGCGCAAACGGCGGTGATCCGATTCGTGGTGGTGTCTTCTGACATGACGCGATGCTCGCTTCCCTCGCACGGGTCGAACTCAGCAGCGTCTTAAAAGGCGCAAGGCTGACTTCATGGAAAAGCGCTCGCTGTGCGATCTTCCAAGCGACCTGTGCTCGCGGATTGAGCTTTCGTCGCGATCCCGTCCAAACGAGCGCTTCACCGCATCGGCAGGGTGCGCCAGTGGAGAACCCACGTCGTTCTCGAGTGGATACATGCGGCGTCGCCACGAAATCGTCAAGAGACGGCGCTCGCTTCGCCTACACTCGCAATGTTGCAGTCGCGATCAGCCCCGCAGACCCCAAACGCTTTTCGCGATCGAATGGAAGCGCTGACCAGTCGCTCCAGTTACGCTGCGGTGGGGCAGTTTGCGATTGAGCAACTCGCGCACGAGAGGCGTTGCGTCTTCGACGAAGTCCTCGATCCGCGCCGAAATCTGGCTCCCGCCGATGGCCTTCAACATCTGCAGAAAGACGATGGCGCCGACGAAGCTCATTTCGAGCTCGGAGATCTTCAGGTGCGAGATGTAGCCATGAACGACGCGATTGCGCGCCGTCTTGAACGACTGGACCGTTGCTGCAGGTTTGGGCCAATGCATT
>DASYCL010000273.1:0-2890 GCA_036500245.1 Polyangiaceae bacterium
TGCCGCCCTTGCCTGCGCTGCCTTGCAGCAAATCGAGCACGCCGGATTGGATCGCGGAATAGTCGAGCCGGCGCAGCAAGAGCGCGCTCGGGGTGTTCGGGTCTTTCGGACCTTGATAGATGGCGCGCACCCCGACCGTGCGCGCGAAGGACGCAAAGCACAGGATCGTGAAGGTGAGCAGCACGACGGTGATCGCGGTCAGCGCGGTGCGCGCCGGACGACGACGCATCGTCGATACGCCCATGCCGATCGCGGCCAGCATGGTGCCGGCGCGCGAAACCTCGACGTCGTGCGTTTGGCCGCCTTGACCTTGAATTGCGTGGAGCTCGGCGCGGAATTTGCGGATCACGATGTTCGTGACCAGGCCCGAGAGCATCACCAGCGCGAACGCCAGAAAGATGATCACGGGCGTCGAAGCGATCGCAAAGCCCGGGTGCAGCAAGTACAGCGCGCCGAACGTGAGCAAGAAACACCCGACGAAGCCGCCGATTCGGCCGTAAATCGTGGTCGCGCCGATCAACAGGCGTTCGAGCGCGAATGAAAACGGAATCGCGAGCAAGAGCAGGATCACGACCGCGTGCACGAGGTCGTCCATCGCGGAACGAAGTGGAGCGTACACGCGTTGAGACAGCGCCGAGCTCTGCAGCCACTTTGCTTCACCCTCGGCGACGTTCGTCGCACCGCTCGCGGAAGCGCGCGCCGAGTTCGCGCGCGCGTGCAAGATCTCGAGATCCGCGCTGGTCACCCCACGCCGTCGCAAGGTGGACAAGCGTTGCTCGTTCAGATTCCACAAGTCACGCGCGGTGAGCGCGCTCAAGCGAACACCCGGCGCAAGCTCGCTCGGATCGATGCCCGCGCCGTCACTCGACTGACTCGTGAACGGACCGAACACTGCGGGACCGAACGGCTGAAACAGCTTGAGCCGGTAGTCCTGGACTTGCTCGGAAATGTAAGCAAAGCCATCGCCTTCGAGCTCGCCCCAAAGCGCGCGATTGTCCCGAAAGGGCGAGTCTGCCGAAGCTTTCAAAACTTTGAGCAGCGCGGGATCGGTCTCGCGCGTCGGCAACGAAGTCCAACTGAAGGCGCGCCCGCTGAACAGATTGACGCGCATCGCTTCACTGAGCTTTTGCGTTTGCTGCTCTTCGGTCGAAATCGCGCTGAGCGCGCCGTGCTCGTCGAAGCGCGCGCCAATCGTCATCAGCTCGGTGTACATGTCTTCACGCAAACCGATGCTGCGGAAGCGACCGTGCTCGTCGACAGCTTCGAGCGCACTCGCCTCGTAGTCCGCGCTTCGATTCGCGCCTTTGCGCGATGCCCAGGCGTTGGTGGCTGCGGATTTATTGCCCGGCCACACGGCGAGCAATGCACCGGATGCCGGCCGATCTTCGCTCAACGTGCCCGTTACCTGTAGCGCGACGTAATCACCTTTCGATTCCCCATCGGAAAAGCGCGGATATTTGCTGAGCGCGAACGACTTGAACACGCGCGGCAGCGATAGATCCGCGTTGTTCGCCGCGCGCCGCATCAGCTCGCTGCCCGCGAGTGCTTGCTCACGCAGCGCGCGCCAGTCGAGCGCCGCGACAGTGTCGCTCGGCTGTCCGTCGCGCGGTCGCGCATCGTACCCCGTCATCAACGAGAGTCCGTAAATGCCGTAGCTGCCAGCGACCGACGCGGACGACTCGAAGCGCCCTGGCGCAAAGCTCAGACCGAGCGCAGGATCGTCCAACGTGCGCGTTTCGAGTCCGCCGAGCGGCGCGCCGCTTCGCGCGGAAGCGCTGAGCGCGTTGAGCACACGGCCGTAGTAACCGGGCAAGTCGCCCTCGGGTTTGGGCGGGCGAAACTCGAATAGCAGATTCGAGTAGTCGCCCACGACCGGAGCCCACGTCGCGCCGTCGCCAGAAAAATCATAGGCGGCGTGCAGCACGACCCACTCCGGCCGCTCTTCCCCGCTTTGTGTCTCGCACAGTGCCGCGCGCAAACGCGCGCGTTCGACGTCGTTGTCGCGCAGTTGCGCGAGCTCGCGTTTGCGCCGCGCGAAGCGGCCGCGTACTCGTTGTTCGAGCTCGACGAATTGCGGCGCGAAACGTGGAGCATCCGCCGAGCTCTCGGCTTTCGCCACGAATCGCGACAAGGTTCGCTCGTGCAGCGCGCGACGGATTTCGTCCCAACGTTGCGCCAAGGCTTCGAGCTCGGCTTCTTCCGCGCCGGGCGCGGCACTTTGCGCCCGAGCCATACGCACGCGCTCCGCCGCGCGATAGGCGTCGTCACGCGCGAAGTCGGCTTCGTTACTGACCGTGCGCCAGAGCACGCGCTGGTCCGAAGGCTCTCTGCTCGGCTGCTCGATCGCGGGCCAAAACCGCGACGCCAGCGCGGTCGCGATGCGGTCGAGCTGGGCAAGCTCAGCCTCGTGCTCGGCCGCGAGGGCGTGCGCCGTGTCCGTGGGCATTTGCCAAGCGTCGTAAAACTCGCGTGTGCCTTGGCTCGCGAACGCGTCGCCGTCGCTGAACAACAAAATGACGTCGCGCTCCGGCGGGTCTTTCACGAAGCGCGACGCGGCTTCGAGCAGCGCGACAGCATTGGCGGCGCGACGCGCGCCGGGTGTCAACTCGGGCACGATCCCGTAGCTATCGACGCGCGCCGAAAGCACGATCGCTTCGGGTTCGCTACGCTGTTTGGCGAAGTGCGCATCGCGACCGGCGATGCGCGCGATCACGTCGCGACCGACACTGGGCCGCCATTCGACGTCACTCGTGAGCTTTCCGTGCGAGTGATCGCGCTTCAAATCGAGCGCAGCTTGAGCTTCGCTGCCGGCATAGAAACGCGGTAAATTAACGGGCAAATCCAGGTGTTTGGGCGCAGGTTCGTCATCCGCGTCCGTACCCAGAAAAAT
>DASYCL010000274.1:0-1535 GCA_036500245.1 Polyangiaceae bacterium
CGCAGAGCATGGGAACCGCCGTGCCGAGGCGCTCGAATATCGCGAGCAAGCCGCCGACCACTTACCGGAGTCTGAAGCGCGCGCGCTGCGCTTGTTTCTGGCCCAAGAGTACGCCCGCTCGCCGGAATTTTCGGCGCGCGCGGTGCGCTTGTACGAGCTCGTGTTGGCGACCGACCTCGCTGATCGTTCGGTTTGGCAGCCGTTGCTCGATCTGCTGCGCGCCCGCGGAGATTCGAAGCGTGCGGTCGACTTGATTTCGCGAATCACGCCGCTAGTCGAGGACGCGGCCGAGCGATCTGCGCTGCGCATCGAACAAGTGAACGCGCTATTGTCGAACCCGGCACGCGTGGGCGAAGTGATTCAGCTCCTGCAAGACATCATCGTCGACGATCCGGGTCAGCGCGACGCGGCACGGGTGCTGTCGGAGTTACTCGAACGCGAAGGGCGCAGCGACGAGCTGTCGGCACTTCTGACCAGCGAGATCGATCAGGCGAAGGATACGCGAGACGTCGACGCAATCGTGGGACTGTCGCTGCGCTTGGCCGGCATTTGGGAGCGCGCACAGCGCGGCGTGGACGCGCTCGATTTGTGCCGTGCCGCGCTGGAATGGGATCCGACCCGGCCCGAGCTCTTGCAAACCGTGCTCCGCCTCGCCGAAGCGACCGGCGATCCGGCGCAGATCTCGGACGCGCTCGAAAGCTTGCTGCGCGTCGAGCATGGCGAGGCCGCGGCGGCGCTCGCGCGGCGGCTCTCCGCGATGCGCGAAGAGCTCGGCGATCCGGAGGGCGCGGAGCGCGCACTCACGCTCGGGTTCGAAGCCAATCCGCGCGATTCAGCGCTACGCGATCTGCTGCTCGTGCGCTTCGGCGAGCGCGAGGAATACGCTCGGGTGGCCGAGCTCTTGACGCGTGCGCTGCGTGAGCGCCCGAATGAGAAGAAATTACTCGAACGCTTGGTGGAAGCGCAGCGCGCAGCGGAAAATCCCGAAGCCGCGCTGGAGGTGATCGATGATTTGTTGCAGGGCGAACCCGAGAACATCGATTTGCTGCGCAAGCGCGCCGCGGTGCTGGGCGAGCTCGGGCGCGACCCAGAGGCGGTCGGCGCGCTCGAACGCGCCTACGCCGCCGATCCTTCGGTCGTCAGCGAGCTGACCGAGGCGCTCGAACGCGCGATCTTGCGCGCGGAGCCGGGTGACGAAGCAAAGCTGACGCTGCGCCTGGTCGAGGTCTTCGAAGGCTCGGGTGATTTGCCCGGCGCACGGGCACGGCTCGCCTCGTTCGTGCACGGCAATCCGAACGATCTGGACGCGCTTCGCCGTTTGGCTTCACTCGAAGCGCGCACCGGCAACATCGAAGGTGCGATCGAAACACTGGCTCAGCTCGTGGATGTCGAAAAGGGCGACGCCTTGATCGAGACCGCGCTGCGCTACAGCGAAGCCTGCGAGCTCGCCGGGCGACTGATCGACTCGCGTCCCGCACTCGAGCGCGCCCTGACCGAAGATAGATTGCACGCGGAGCTTCGGCAGCGGCTGGCGG
>DASYCL010000275.1:0-14480 GCA_036500245.1 Polyangiaceae bacterium
GCCGGTACTCGAAGTTTGGAAAGCGAAGACCAGCATCGTCATGAAACGCAGCATGGCGAGCGGCTACGCCGGCGTGGAGAACCCCCTGTTTTTCAGGGACAACACCCGCATGCTGTTCGGTGACGCGAAGAAGAACGTGGATGCGATCTTGACCGAGTTGCGTTCTGCCGCAGCATCTGCCGCAGCGGAATAAGAGCTATCCCAATCGGCTCTTGGCCTGTGATAATTACGGGCCATGCCCGAGTTCATTTTCACGATGCAGGAGGTGACGCGCGTTCATCCTCCGGACAAGAAGGTTCTCGAGAACATCACGCTCGCGTTTTATCCCGGCGCGAAGATCGGCGTGATCGGAACCAACGGCTCCGGCAAGAGCTCGCTGCTTCGGATCATGGCCGGCGTGGACAAGGAATTTTTGGGTGAAGCCAAGCCGCACCCGGGCACGAAGATCGGCTACTTTGCGCAAGAACCCGAGCTCGGTAACGCAAAAACGGTGATCGACGCGGTCAACGAAGGCGTCGCGGACATTCGCGGGCTCATCACCGAGTTCGAAGAAGTGAGCGCGAAGCTCGGCGAACCGCTCAGCAACGACGAAATGACGCGCGTGCTCGAAAAGCAGGGCGCACTGCAAGACAAGATCGACGCAATCGACGCCTGGAGCCTCGATCAACGGCTCGAGCTCGCGATGGACGCCTTGCGCTTGCCACCCGCTGACGCCGAAATCGCGAAATTATCCGGTGGTGAACGGCGCCGCGTCGCCTTGTGCCGGATTTTGTTGTCGCGCCCAGACATGCTCTTGCTCGACGAGCCGACGAACCATCTCGACGCGGAGTCGGTCGCGTGGCTCGAGCGATTCCTGCATGAATACCCGGGCACTGTCGTCGCCGTGACGCATGATCGTTACTTTTTGGATGACGTGGCCGAGTGGATTTTGGAGCTCGATCGCGGTCGCGGCTATCCGTTCAAGGGCAACTACAGCTCGTGGCTCGAGCAAAAATCGGCGCGGCTCGCGCTCGAGGAGAAGCAAGAGAGCGCGCGCCAACGCAAGTTGAAGCAAGAGCTCGAGTGGGTGCGCGCTTCACCGCGCGCGCGCCAAGCCAAGAGCAAAGCGCGCCTCGCCGCGTACGACGAGCTCGTGAGCAAAGCGGACAAGGGCGCCTCGGATCCGACCGAAATCAGCATCCCGCCCGGACCGCGCCTCGGCGAGGTCGTGATCGAAGCCAAGGCGTTGCGCAAAGGCTTTGGCGATCGGCTGTTGATCGACGCTCTCGACTTTCGGCTGCCGCGCAGCGGCATCGTCGGCGTGATTGGGCCGAACGGCGCCGGCAAAACCACGCTTTTTCGCATGCTCGTGAACGAGGACAAGCCGGACAGCGGCAGCCTGCGCGTCGGTGAAACGGTGAAGATCGCGTACGTCGATCAGTCGCGCTCGTCGCTCAAGCCGGACAACAGCGTGTGGCAAGAGATCTCCGGCGGCGAAGAGAAGATCCCGCTCGGCAAGCGCGAAATCGCTTCGCGCGCTTACTGCTCGTGGTTCGGGTTCAAGGGCAGCGACCAACAAAAAAAGCTCGGCACCATGTCCGGCGGCGAGCGCAACCGCGTGCACTTGGCCAAGCTCTTGAAAGAGGGCGGCAACCTGCTCCTACTCGACGAACCGACCAACGATCTCGACGTCGATACGCTTCGCGCGCTCGAAGAAGCGATGCTGGATTTTCCGGGTTGCGCCGTGATCATCAGCCACGATCGCTGGTTCCTGGATCGCATCGCGACGCACATTTTGGCCTTCGAAGGCGACAGCAAGGTCGTCTGGTTCGAAGGCAACTACCGAATGTACGAGGAAGATCGCAAGCGTCGCCTCGGCGCGGACGCCGATCAACCCACGCGAATCAAGTACAAGCGAATCAAGATCTGAGCCGGCGCCGGCCTCAACGCAGCGCGATCGACAGCCGCACGCGCAGACTTTGCAGCGCGTTACCCGGCTGCGTCGACGGCTCGGGATCGAACGAGACTTCGCTGCGCAAGGATTCGAGTCGATCGACGACGCCCGCAACGGGTGAATCAGCGACCGGCACGAGCGGCCATGTCGGCACCGACGCGCTGCCGCGCAAAGGATCGCGCACACCGCTCGGGCCGAATTCGTAAGCACGACCTTCCGGCGTTTTCGCGACGCTCCCGAAATAATTTCGCATCAAAAGCGCGGCCTGCGCTGGATTCATCTGGGTTTCCGGCGCGCCGTGAAATACGGCGTTTGCGGCGTCGATCGCGCGGTCGCTGCCCTCGGTGAGCGCTTTGGTCAAGAGCCAGGCGAGCACGGTCGAAATGGCGCCGTGCCGTTTCCCTTTTAGGTCGATGACCAGCTGGGGCGCGCGCGCTTCGGGTTTGGCGTCGAGCGTGGTCGGTTCTTTGGCGTCGGCGGATTGATCGATCAGTGCTTCGAGCACCGCTGCGTTGAGCGAGAACAAGAGCGCATGCGGCGTGAGCGCGTAGTAAAGCTTGAAGTCGGCGACATCACGATCGTTCGCGCCGATGCACATCACGGCGATGCCGCGATGTTTGCGAGCTTCGCTCCAAGTGAGTGAGTTGGGTGCGACTTGGTCGCCGACGCGTTTGAGCAGTGCGAGCGCGATTGCTGCCGCGGCTTGACTGCGAATGGCAATGCCGGCGTAGGCCGGCGTGAGCGCGGCGGCGCGCAGCTCGGCGTCTTTGCTCTGATCGCCTTCGGGTTTTTCGGGGGAAAAATCGCGTTGATAGCGCGCTGCCAGCACGAGCTCGTTGCGGTCGGCTACGCCGAGGAATGCGTAGTCGCCGAGCCAATCGAAGCTCAACTCGTGCTCGGTGAAATTCCTGGTCGCGCTGGTCAAAATGTGACGGAGCTCGGCGTCTTTGCCCACGCCGAGCAACATGCGAAAGCCGTCGGGGATCGCACCCGGCTCGACACGCGCGTTTCCGACGCTCGCCGTGAAATCACGGTATTCGCGACGGAGCAGCGGGAGCACGCGAAGCTCAGCGCTGAGCGTCGTGCCACCGTTCGCCGCCGCAGTCCGCGCTACGCGCACCGCGAATGGATCGATGTAGTCCGACCACTCGCTCTCATAGCTGCGGGCGAACGAGTCGTAGCCATCACGTTCGGCGGTCGTGACTTGCGTGACGTCGGGTGAATCGAGCAGCGGCTGCGCCGAAATGGTCGAGCCGTGGGTCGACTGCGCGGCCGCGCCCGGCTGCCAGCTGGCAGCGACACCGCCTGGCTTCAAATCAGCCGCCGAAAGCAGGCCTTCGTGCAGCAAATCATGCGCGCTCTGCGGCGAATGCCCGTTCAAAAAGCCGTACAGCAACGCGGCGTAGCCAGGGCGCGACACTTCGGCGAGCGCGAGCGCGCGTTCGGCTTCTTTGATTTTTTGCTGCGGGCCGATCACGTTCGCGACGAAGCGATCACCGGCGAAGGCGAGGATCGGCGTCGATTGATCGGCGTCGCGCGCGAGCATGTACGAAAAATCGGGCTCGTCCGCGAGCCGCGGCGCTTTGCCGTGAATCGCCGAAATGACCCGGCGAATCGCGGTTGGGCTGTTCGACACCAACTCGAAGCCATCGACGGTCGCGCGATGACGCCGAATGCGACCGTCCGCCGAACGCGCGACAGTCACGTCCACGCCCTCGTGCGTGAACTTTTGGCTCTCGCCACCGGGATGCGCAGCGGCACAGGTGCTCAGCGACTTGAGCAACGCGCCTTCGAAGAGCAAGCTGCTTTTCACGCGGAAAATCAGCGTCAAATCGCTGCCTTCGACCAAATACGGATCACTGCCGACGAGCGCCAGTTGCTCGATCACGCTCGGCCCGAAGGTGCGCGTGAGCTCGCCTTGCTCGAGCGCGAGCTCCGTTTGATAGCGTTCGCGCAGGTTGCGATCTTGGATCTGACCATCGAGCACGTCGAGCGCAGGCGTGCCCCACGAATCCGCGATCGCGCTTAGATCGAGAAATGAACCGAAGTCGCGCACGCGCAAGAAGTAAAAGTCGGCGGGCGTCGCTTTCGCAAGCGGCTCGTCCGTTGGTTTTTGCTTGAGTTGGGCGAGCATCGTCGCCCAAGGGTGACGCGTGAGTCGCGGCGCAATGAGCTTATCGATCGGGACTTTGCGCGCTCCGCCCGCAAGATCGAGGTACAACGCGCGTCGTTGTTCGAGCGCTTCCTGCACCGAGCTGCGACCGGTGGTGGTTCCGATCAGCAGAGCCAAGTCGTTCGCGTTCTGCTGCTCGGCGTAACGGTTTCGCGCGACGAGCTTCGGCTTCGGCGCGCGCTGTCGCAGTTTGTCCGCTGCAAAGCCGTAAAACGGGCCGCGATGTTGATCCAAGTCCTCGGCCAAGGCCTGCGCCCAAATTGGAGTCAGCTTGGGATCTGATTTGGGCGTCGCAGCTACGGCATGAAAATGCAGGTGCTTGCCGGGCTCGTCGTAGAGCGCGGGGACGAAACTCTCGCCGCTCAGCTCTTGACCCTTCTCGGCGAGTGGCCGACGCACCCACAAAAGAAGCGGAGTGCTGCCGAGAACCGGAGCGCGCGGGTCGGTGTGAAAGAAAGCGTAGGGCCGCGCGGTCCCCGAGATTAGGACTTCGTTTCTGCCGAAGCCGACTGGGAATTCGCCGGGTAAGCGATACTCGAGGATCTCGAAAGCGCCGTCTTCGGTGCGCGCGAGCAACGAAAGCTCGAACGTGCCCGGCACTTCGACGAGCGGGCGCGTGCCGGATGCGAGAATCGGCAGCGGCGGTTCGGCGGGAAGCGGCGATTCCGTGCTCGCACTGGCGGCCGGCGCGACGACTTTTTTCGGCGCAGCCGGTTGTTGCGGGGCCGCGCAGCCCGCAGCGAGCAGTGCAGCAAGCAGAGCATGCCGAGTTAGGACGGCGGTCGTGTGCCGTTGAAGTCTTGAGTCGAAGTGCATTGTAGGCTCGTGCAACTGGGGTCGTTGGTTGTTGCAGGAGCGTACTGGATCGTGCCTGAGATTGCGTCGCCCGAAATACTGCCCTGGATTTCGGCGTTCAATTCGTACATGCAGGCGCCTTGTGCGCGCATGATTTTGCCGTGTGCGATCAAATCGAAACTACTGCCGTTGGCCGTGCCGTCGAATTGATTCGTGCCGATGGCGGCGTCGAGCGCGAGCGCGGCGAGCCCTTGCAACGTGCCATTCAATGTCGTCGCGTCCTGTTGCTCGATCACGAACGAGATGTCGCTGCTCGACTTGCCGACCTCCCAGTTGTCGAGCATGCAGCCGTTGTCCGCATCGGTGATCGAGACGGTGTAGTTTCCAGCGATCGTCACGGAGGGCTGAAAGTCCGAGCTAGCACCACAGGCGGCGAGTAACACCAGCGGAGAGTACAAGATGCAGGCGCGGGAAGCGGTTCTAAGCCAAGAGTTCATCCCACGAGGATAAGCAACAGCCGTTCCCGCTGGCAAATGGCCGAAGAAAGCCGAATCATCGCCGAGCGTTGAAAAATCTTTTGCCGCCAATCGTGAACGAATGGTCGCACCCCGTGGCTCGAGGTTCACGCTATTGTGCACACGGTGGGCGTTCAGCGCAGCGTCTGGATTCCGTATTCGGCGAGCGTGCCGATTCCGCTCATCAGCAGTGCGCCGACGACGGCGGTGCCGAAACTCTTGATTTTGAAACTCGACGACAGCGAGTCGGTGAACTTCAGTAGCAACGCCATCACGAACCAGCGTGTCAGAAACGCGAGCAGAAAGCCGATTCCGAGGGTGGCAATGCCGAGGACGACGAAAATGAAGCGTCCGAGCAGCCAATTCAAGATCCCGAAGATAGCCGCGACGCGCACCGCGCCACCAAAGCCGGTGACCTGAAATCCCGGCAAAATAGCGGCTGTGATCCAGACCGAGATGCTGAGCACGAGCCAAGCCAAGAGCATGTGCATGACTAGTTCATCTCCGCCAAGAGTTTGCGCGCGCGATCGGCCCAGCGCCGATCGCGGCGTTGCACGAAATCGGGCTGGCTCGCGAAATCGCGGAGCGCCTGGTTGAGTTCGTTCTTCGCGGTGGCCGAATCCCCGCGCTCTTTCAAGTAATGCGCGAGTGCCATGCGATGATTGATCCGTTTGCTCACGCCGACGAGTCCGGTCAAAAGCCCAATTGCGTCCTCTTGTTGACCGGATTGCCAGAGTGCTTCGGCGTAGTCCAAGGCGGCGCTGTAGTCGCGAAACGCGGGATCGAGTTCCATCAAGTGCGCGAGCTCTTCGACGGCTTCGGTCGGACGAGTCAGCGCAAGGAGGCAGCGCGCGAGACCGTGCAACGCCTCTTTGCTGTCGCGCGCGATGCGCAGCACGTCGCGATAGCGATCGACGGCTTCGCCCCAGCGCTGTTCGTTCGCGAGCGCGTCGGCGTACGCGAGCTTGTTGAGCTCACTCGGTGTCTCTTTCGCGCGCAGCTCGAGCTCGCTCAACGTTGGTCCGCGCGCCAGGATTTCGGGCTCGGTCGAGCCGCGCACGGCGGGCTTCGTGTTCGGCATTTTCACCATTACGAAGTAGATGAAGTCGCCGAACGGCACGAAAAAGATCACGAGGTACCAATAAAATGGCGGCCGGCGCCGGATCGCGTCGACCAGCATCCAGATCCGAAACGCGATCAGGAGCAGCGAGAAGATGTTGAGCGGAATGCCGAACTGGCGTGGCATCATGGAAGGCTAGCCTCGTGCGCGATCGGTGCCGGGGTCGCCTTCTTGCGGTGATGCTCGAGCTCGAGCGGCGTGACCGCGCCCGCCAAGAGCTGCGTACGCACGCCGCGATGCGGGAAATCGCTGATGCCAGTGAGCGCTTCGACCACTTCGACGATCTTCGTCGATCCGCGCGGGCCGACCTCGATCGTCACATCGACCGCGATCATGCGTCCGACCAAACCGGCGCGCTCGAGCGACGCCTGCGACTCTTCACCGCCGAGGCTCATCTCGGTTACGAATTCTCGCACGTTGACGAACTTTCCGACACCTTCGACGTTGCGGCGTAACTTGTGCTCGGTTTTGCCGAGGAATTCCTCGATGCGCCGCGCGATGCCGGCGCTCCCGCCGAGCTCCGCCACGGCGCTCTCCGCCAGCGCAATCACGTAACGCGCGCTCGTGATGATGGTCGTGATCGGGCGATCCGCAAGCGTCAGCGGCGCGACTTCTTTGAACTCGAGCCCGCCGCTCGCCGCCTGGTTCAAACGCGCCAGAAATTCCGCCGGCGCGGGTGGATCGATCAACTTCACGTCGAGATATTCGTTCAAGCTCGCCACGCCGAGCGATAGCGCCGGCCCGAACGACATCTCAGGCTTCGGATGAAAGCCTTGCGAATAAGCCGTCTTCGCGCCGGCGCGCCGGATCACGCGCGGCAACTCGCGGATCAAATCCAAATGACCGAGCAGCGCTGCGGGCCCGGTCTTCGTGAAGTTCAAGCGAAAGCGCTGAGCTTCGCCACCCGCGCGCAGCGGGCGTAGCGCTTCGGGCGATAGGCGCGGCTTCTTCTTTTTATTTTTGGGGGTTGCCTGGTGCGGCTCGGGAACCGCTTCGAAGGCGAATGGCTCGCGTGCATCGCCGAAAATGTCCGTCGTGGGCTTCGGCTCGGCAATCACCGGCAGTCGGCGCGTAGTCGCGCCGAGCTCGTTCAAGAACCCGACGCGCTGGCGGCGCATCTTGGTCATGTCGCAGGCGATGCCGCAGTCGTAGCAAACGAGCTTGCGCGCGTCGTTCATCGCATCTTCGGTGTTCGTGTGATGGATGAACATGCCGGCGACTTTGCCGCACGGCGGGCTCGCGCGGCTTGCCAGCGCGCGGCGATATTCGCGCGCCAAAAATCCTTCTTCGAGTCCGATATCGAAATGATCCCAGGGCAAGCGCGCGGTCACCGGGATCGTGCCGAGGTAGGCTTGGATCTGAATGCCGTAAAAGGCGAGCGCCTCTTTCCAAGCCTCGAGCTTCAGCTGATCGTCCCAGGAGTCGAAGCGCGCGCCGTGCATGAACGCGCGCTCGATCACGAGCCCGAGCTTGCGATCGCCGCGCGCGAGGATGCCTTCGAGCACGCTCGCCGTCGATTCGTGCACGCGCAATTTGAGGCCTTTCACCCGGCTCGCGTCTTCGCGCAACAGATCTTGTTTGCGCAGCACCTCGTCGAAGCTGTCTTGCGCGCACCATTGAAACGGCGTGTGCGGCTTCGGCACGTGCGTCGACACGCTGACGGTCACGGTCGGGCGTTTGCCGACTCGTTTGCCGACGGCGAGCGCGTTCTTGCCGACTTCGACGATGCCGCGCACGTCTTCGTCTTCCTCGGTCGGCAAACCGATGATGAAGTAGAGCTTCATCTTGTCGAAGCCGCGCGAGAACACGCGCTCGGCGGTTTCCATCAGCTGCGCCTCGGTGACGTTTTTGTTGATCACGTCGCGCATGCGCTGGGTGCCGGCTTCGGGCGCGAAGGTGAGCCCGCTCGCGCGCACTTTGCGCATATCGTCGAGCAAATCTTCGGCCAAGCCGTACGCGCGCAGCGACGCGACGCCGAGACTCACGCGCTCGGGCGCGGTTTTTTCGACGAGCTTTTTGATCAAGGGCGAGATGCAGGAGACGTCCGCGGTGGACAGCGCGGTGAGGCTGACTTCGTCTTGGCCCGATTTCGACAACGCGCGTAGCACCGTGTCGATCACTTCGTTCGGATCGCGTTCGCGCACCGGGCGATAGATCATGCCCGCTTGGCAAAAGCGGCAGCCTTCGGTGCAGCCGCGAGCCACTTCGATGCTCATGCGATCGAAGATTGCTTCCGGTCCGCCGACGGGTCCGTCGTCCGGGAAAGGGAACTTCGAGATATCGCTCAGAAGCCGGCGTTCGACGGGCAGTGGAACGTCGGGGTGCGTCGTGCCCGTGACGACTTCGAAGCTCGTTTCGGGATCGGTTTCGGTGACGTAGAGCGAAGGCACGTACACGCCGCGAATTTGCGAGAGCTCGCGTAGCCGCTCTGCACGCGACAAGCCGCGTTTCTTGCCGTTCACCCAACTGAGCGCGATTTCGGTCGTGGCTTCTTCGCCATCGCCGATCAGAACGCAATCCAAAAAAATGGCCATCGGTTCCATGTGCGTGGCAACCGGGCCGCCGGCGACGATCAGCGGATCGTCTTCGCTGCGCCCTACACTACGGAGCGGAATGCCCGAGAGCTCGAGCATGCTCAAGATGTTGGTGTACGTGAGCTCGTACTGGAGCGAAAAGCCGACTACGTCGAAATCGCAGAGCGGACGCGCGCTTTCGAGCGACAAGAGTAGCTTGCCGTTCGCCTTGAGCTCGCGCTGCATGTCGATCCACGGCGTGTACGCGCGTTCGGCGAGCGTGCGCGCGTCGTCGTTCAAGATCTTGTAGAGCATGCGGAAGCCGAGATGGCTCATACCGATATCGTAGATATCGGGGAACGCGAGGCAGACGCGCGCCTCGACCGAATCCCAGTCTTTGCGGCGCGTGCCATGTTCGGCGCCGGTGTAGCGAGTCGGCTTTTCGACGCGCTGCAAGAAATTGGCGTAAGGGTGCTCGAAGAGGTGCATGACGAATGTGCGCGCTTGCGCCGTGGCCCCCGCAACGGAGGCGAGCGCGGACATATAGCGCGGTAGCGGAGCGGAAGGTACTTTTGCGCGGAATTTCCCGCGCTATTCGTGTTACGAAACAGGCGTGGTGCGGTGGCAATTGCTCGCGGGCCTGAGCTTCTGTGCGGTGCTCGGCTGTTCGTCGTCGAGCGCCCTCGGCTCGTCGCCGATGGCGGATGCCGGCGCGGATCCGCGCGCAGCGGTGCTGGCTTCGTGCGCGAGCTTCGCGATGCGCTCGTGCGACGCATCGCGCGATTGCTGCACGAAAGCCTACGGCAGCTACGACGCAGCGGCCTGCATTGCGACGTTCGAGACGCAAGTCTGTGAGCCCGCGGGGGACGCGGTTGAAGCCGGCGTGGCGAGCTATGACGAGAGCGCGGTCGAAGCGTGCCTCGCCTCCCATGTGCAGTCCGACGCGATTTGCACGCCGGACTGGGATCAAAACCTAGAAATTCGCAAAGCGATTTGGTCTGCCTGCAAAGTGGTGCGCGGCACGACGCCGCCGGGGAAGAGTTGCACTACGTCCGTGACTTGCGCCGAGCCGGACGGCGCGAAGACCGCGAACTGCGTCGCTGGCACTTGTCGCGTACTCGAGGTCCTCGCGGCGGGCGCAGAATGTCCGTTTCAAAGCGGCTCAGTCTCGACCTGCGACAGCGGACTCTATTGCACCGCGGAGCAAGACAGCACCGGCGTGTGCATGCCGGCGCTCGCCGAAGGTGCCGCGTGCAGCGGCATTTTGGGCGACCCAGCCTGCGGGCTCGGCAACTATTGCGATCTCGACGAGATGATTTGCAAACACGCGGTCAACGTCGGCGGACCGAGTTGCAAACAAGGCTTGGAATGCGTCTCGTTCGATTGCGATCGCGTGACCTCGACCTGCGCGGCTGCACCTGCCGTCGTGACCGAAGAGCAATGTCTCGGCCCGAGCGACATGTAGCGAGGCGCGAGGTCTTTCGCTAGAACACACGCGCATGTTTCCCAAGGCCCCGCTCACTATCCCGAAGCTTTCGCGCGCGCCCGAGCTGATCTGGGAAGTGCCGGGCTCGAAGAGCATCACGAACCGCGCGTTGGTGTTGGCCGCGCTCGCGGACGGCGAGAGCGTGCTCGAAGGCGTGCTGCACAGCGACGACACGCGGCACATGCGCGTCGCGCTGTCCGCGCTCGGCATTCCGATCGAAGACGCAGGTCCGACCACATTAGTCGTGCACGGCGGTCGGGCGCGACTGTGCGCCCCGAAAGAGCCGCTCTTCGTCGGCAACAGCGGCACGACCGTGCGCTTCCTCGCCGCGCTCGCTTGTTTGGTGCCTGGCGCGGTCACTCTCGCGGGTGATGAAGCGATGGCGCGCCGGCCGATTCAAGATCTCGTCGACGGTTTGCGTCAGCTCGGCGTGCGCGTGGATTGCGAGAGCGGCTGTCCCCCGCTCACGATTTACGGCGGGAAGCTCGCGGGCGGGACGCTCAGCATGCGCGGAGATCGCTCGAGCCAATATTTTTCGGCCTTGTTGCTGGCTGCAGGGCTCGCCGACGGCGCGGTCGAGGTTGAAATCGCCGGCTCGCTCGTGAGCCGTCCATACGTCGAGATCACGCGACGCATGATCGCGGATTTCGGCGGCCACGTTGAAACCACCGCGCGCGGTTTCCGGGTCCTGCCGCGAAGTTATTCGGGTCGCACGTACCGTGTCGAGCCAGACGCCTCATCGGCGAGCTATCCGTTCGCGCTCGCAGCTGTGAGCGGCGGCAAGATCAGCGTGCCCGGCCTCGGTTTGCACGCGCTGCAAGGCGACTACGCATTCCTCGACGTGCTCGCGCAGCTCGGCGCTCAGGTCGAAAAAGGCGAAACGAGCAGCACCGTCTGCGGCAGCGCCGACTTGTCCGGCATTTCCGTCGACATGCACGACATTTCGGACACCGTGATGACGCTCGCCGCGATTGCGCCGCTTTGTCGCGGCAAAACCCGAATCGAAAATGTCGCCAACATTCGGATCAAAGAAACCGATCGCTTGCTCGCGACGGTGACCGAGCTCGAGCGGCTAGGCCAAGGCGTGAAGCACCGCGAAGATTGGCTCGAGATCGAGCCGCGCGAGCTCTTGCCCGCGCTGGTGCACTCGTACGCCGACCACCGCATGGCGATGAGCTTCGCCGTGCTCGGCGCGGTCAGCGGCAAGGTTCAAATCGAAGATCCGGCCTGCGTCGCCAAAACGTATCCCGGCTTTTGGCAGGATCTCGCGCGCTGCTATGCCAGAGCACCCTGGTGATGGTCGCCCGGCGAGTGCGGCCGAAATGCGGCGCTGAAGGCGCGCTATGCTGGCCACAAACCTCGCAATTTCTCGCCGCGGGTGACGAAGCGAGCTAGTTGGTTTAATAGCTCCTGCCCCCGCACGGGCGCGCCCAGAAAAAGCACATGTCGGGTCTCAGCATCATCGGCACCGGCCACTACGTCCCTGGCCGCCCGTACACGAATCACGATCTTGCGCGTGTCTTCGACACGAACGACGAATGGATTCGCCAGCGCACCGGCATCGTCCAGCGCTACTTCTGCCCGGAAGGTCAAGGCGCGTCCGACTTGGCCGTTGAGGCCTCGCGCCGCGCGCTCGAGTCCGCCGGCAAGCGACCCGAAGACATCGATTACATCCTGTTCTCGACGATGACGCCGGATCACATTTTTCCCGGCTCCGGCACGCTGCTCGCTTCGAAGCTCGGCTGCCTCACGATTCCGGCGCCGGATTTGCGCATGCAATGCGCGGCGATGCTCTACGGCTTTCAGTTCGCCGAGGCGCTGCTCAAAGCAGAGGCGGCGAATTGCATCCTGATCGTCGGCGCCGAAGCACACGCCGCGATCATGCCCTGGCGTGACTGGGACATCCTCGAAGGCACGAGCGATCGCAAACCGAGCCCCGAAGATTGGGAGCGCGCGACGCGCCACCGCGGCTGGGCCATCATCTTCGGAGACGGCGCGGGCGCGATCGTCGTTGAGCGCAGCAAAGAAGCCGGCAAAGGCATCAAGAGCGTCGACCTGCACTCGGACGGCCGTTTCGCGCCGCAGCTGTGCGTGCCCGCGGGTTTCCGCACTCGTCCGTACTTGTCGCCCGCCACGCTCGACGGCGACAGCGCGTTGATTCACATGGACGGCCGGGACGTCTTCAAACACGCCGTGACCAAGCTGCCAAAATCGATCGCCGCCGCATGCGAGCGTGGTGGAGTTTCGCTCGATCAAGTCGATTGGTTCATCGCGCACCAAGCCAACGCTCGCATCAACGAAGCCGTCGCGCAGCGCCTCGGCGTGCCGTTCGAAAAAATGCCGAGCAACATCGATCGCTTCGGCAACACCTCCGCGGCGACGATCCCGATCCTGATGGACGAGATGCGCCGCGATGGCCGGCTCAAAGCGGGCCAATTGATTTGCGTGGCCGCGCTCGGCGCGGGCTTTCACTGGGGCAGCCTGCTGATTCAAATTTGAGTTTTTTTTGGTTGGGGGTGCTCCTGCGCAAAGGGTTGCGGCAGAGGTTCGTCGCGCGCCGATTCCGTTCGCGAAATTCCTCTACTCGCGCTTCTTGCTCACTCACTTACGTGACCCGGCCAAAGTCGTGCGCGCGTGGGCACGCGCAGCGCTGCCCGGCGCGCGGCTCGTGCTCGAAGAAACCGAGCTTCGAGCGGAGGACATGACTGAGCTCCACGCGATGAATCTCGGAACCTGGTCAAATGACTCGTTCGCAAAAGCAAACTACGACCGCGACGAGCTTCGCGAACTCGAGCAAACGCTCGGGCGCATCGCCTCAGGTGAGGTCAGCGCCCGGCCGATCATGCTCGGCATGGGGCAAGTCGTATTGCGTCGCGCTTAGCTCTGCGCGATTTCGATCGTGACGATGCTCACCGCCAAGCGCCGCAGCGCTTCCAGGCTGCGGCGCTGCCAATGCAAATTCGGATCGGTCAAAAACACGATTTTGTAGGGCGCCGCCGCGTTCTTCACGGTATCGATCCAAACCACGAACGATTTGAAGCAACTCGAGTTCATGAATGCGAGCTGTCGAAAATCGCAGTGCCCCAAAGAAATCGTGCGCGCTGTCGCTGCTTCGTGCACGCGCTTCAGGTAGTCGGCCAGGAGCTCGATCGCGTTCAGATCTCCGCTGCCCGAAAACACGATCGAGAGCGTGCTGTCGTTCAGCGTCGCTTTGGCTTGGAAACCGCCGCCGTTCGCCTCGAGCGTCAAATCGCTCACGGCTGCCCGCGCTCCGAAATCAGCGCCTCGGCGATGATGGTCAGCTCTTCGCGTTCGATTTGGTAGCGCAGCGTCATCTCGCTCTCGGCGAGGATGCGCGCGAGACCGAGCCCGGAGCCCTCGTGCCGGCCGGCGCTTTCGCGGATCATCTCGTCGTAGTGCGCGAGGGGATCCGGCGCGGCGGCGAGCGCGTCGAGTCGTTGCCTCGTGTCGCGCAGGCGCTCGGGCAGCGCGCGGTTCTTCGTACGCAAGCGAAGCAAAAGCCCGCGCTCGGCGCGTTCGAGCGCGAGATGAAACTCCGCCGCGCCGCCCGCCGAATACTTCACGATGTTTTCGAGCAGCTCATGCGTGGCCAAAAGCAAACGCGAGAGTTCGTCCGCGGCGGCGATGTGCGGCGCGCACAAGTCAGAAACCGCGCTCCGGAGGCTGGCAATTTGCTCGGCGAGCGGCTCGAAGCTGAGCGTCAGCAAAACGCAAGCTCGGCCGTCACTCGAGTCGGTCATTGAATGCTAATGGTTTTGGTGACCGAGCCGGGCAAGCCGCTGAACGGCGGAACGGTCGCGCGCTTCAACGCGTCGGCGATGCACGCGCCGCTCGATGTGCCGGCGAAGGGCGGATCGCTCACCGTCGCGCTCGCGACCTTGCCGCTCGGGTCGAAGGTCACGACGACCGTCGCTTTGCCGGCTG
>DASYCL010000276.1:0-5123 GCA_036500245.1 Polyangiaceae bacterium
CTCCGGCGAAGGGTCCGGCAGGGGCGCCGGTCGTGCTGGTGGAGTTCGCCGATTTCGAGTGCCCGGCGTGCGGCGCCGCACGTCCGATCCTCGACGACTTGTACAAGCACTACGAAGGCCAGATGCGCTTCGTATTCAAAAATTTCCCGCTCAGCATTCACCAGTACGCCGAGAAAGCCGCGCGCGCCGGCGTGGCTGCGTACAAGCAGAACAAGTTCTGGGAAATGCACGCCGTGCTGTACGACAATCAACAGCAGCTCGAACCCTCGAACGTGGAGCGGCTCGCGAAGTCGATCGGGCTCGACATGACGCGCTTCATCCAAGATCGCGACAGCGAAGCGGTCGCTGATTTCGTCGCGCGCGATCGCAAAGAAGGCGAAGGGCTCGAGCTCACAGGGACGCCGTCCGTGTTCATCAACGGTCGCAAGTTCGAGAACACCGGGGACTTCAAAGAAGACATCGACGACTGGGTCGCGCTCGAGATCCAAATGGCCGGCGGTACGCCCGCGCCGCATGCGGAGGAAGCCGCGCCGTCTGCTTCTAGTGCGCCGAGTGCCATCGCGAGCGGCAGCGCGGCGCCTTCTACTTCCGCCGCGCCGAGCAAGGGCAGCGCAAAAGCTCCGAAGTCCAAGGCCGGCGCTCTTTGAGAGTCGTCAGCGCCGATCACGGTTGTTTCCCGAGCGGCCGGCATTATCCCGGCATTGCGCATCTCTTGCGCATCGTCGCCGCGGGTTTGCTCGACGAATTCGCCGCCGATCACGCCGTGCACGGGCTCTGTTTCGCCGCGATCGACACCGAAACGACGGGCAAAGATCCACTGAGCGATCGCGTGGTCGAAGTCGCGTGCGTGTTTTGGCGCGACGGCGTCGTGATCGAGCGAAAGAGTTGGCTCGTGAACCCGGGCCGGCCGATTCCGCAAGAAGCATTCGAAGTGCACGGCATTGGTGACGACGAAGTGAAGGACGCGCCGCCGTTTCACGCGATCGTGCCCGAGCTCTACGAGTGCCTGCACGGCTACGTGCCGATGGCATACAACGCCGAGTACGATCGCAAGGTCCTACAAGCCGAACTCGGCCGCGTCGAGAGCTTGCCCGCGCAAGTTCCGCCCGCGTTTCGCAAAGGCGTCGAGTGGATCGATCCTCTGGTTTGGGCGCGCGAGCTGCAAAAGCTCGAAAAGAGCCGCGCGCTCGGTGACGTCGTGCAGCGGCTCGGCATCGTGCTCGAAAATGCGCACCGCGCCGCCGCCGACGCGGAAGCGACGCTGCACGTCTTCGCCGCGTTCCTGCGCGACGTCCGCGTGCCGAAGCTTTACGGCGCGTTGGTCCAAGAGCAACGCCGGCTAGCGCGCACGTTCGAGGACGAGCGCGGCTACTGGCGTGGCGGGCGTTAGTCAGCCGGGAAAAAATGCAGCAATGTCGTTTCCGGGTGCTCGTTGCTGCCCGTGAACTCGACTAGAAAAATCCCGCGCTCGGTCCACACCGGCCGAAGCAGCGCGGGCGGCCCGCCGTTCGTGAGTTGGGCCAAGCGGCCTTCGAGATTGAGGACGAACAGCGCCGTGCCGCCGGTGAAATTGCTGAAGTGAATCGTGTCTTGCACCGGTTCGGTGAGAAACGCGATGCGCTTGCCGTCCGGCGACCAAGCGGCGAAGTCCGCGTGCACTGGACCATGCGTGAGCAAGCGCGGCGCGCCGTGCTCCGGAAACAGCGCGAGCTCGAACACGCCGCTCTTCGCGTCGAACACGCTCGCGGCGAGCGTGTGACCGTCGGGCGCGAGCGCGGCTTCACGCGCATCGTAAAGACGCGTGCGCGTGCCGTTCGGGTCCACGGCGCGCAGCTGAAAATGCCCGTCTTCGCTGGCGCGCGACGTGAAGAGCGCGGAGCAACCGCCGAGCGACTCCGGCGCTTCGAGCAGCGTGTCGGCGTAGCTGCCACCGTAAATCGTTTTTAGTGGGCCGTTGGGCAATGCGCACGCCACACCGGTCGCATTGACGACGACCAGCGGATCGCGCGCGCTGCGCGCGGAGTAAGCGCTGCCGCTCGGCACGCGCGGCGCGTTCGCGATCTCGCTCTCCGAAATCGCGTGATCCGGATTGTGCACGCGATGCGCGACGCCAATTGCATCGCGCACGATCAGATCGACGTCAGGGCCGTTCGGTAAAATCGCGAGCGCTTCGCCGGGCAACGTCGCTTCGCGCAAGAACGTGATCGCGCCGTCGGCTGCGACGAGTTCGGCGGAAGCTTCGGGCACGAGCACCGGCAGATTGACGGTGCGCGCATCCGGGCCGATTTTGGCCGGCAATTCGTGCTGCCAAGTGCCGGCCGCGACGAGCAGGAGCACCCCCAAAAAACCAGGAGCGCGCGCGAGCAAGCGGCGGCGCCTGTGTGTCGCGAGCGCGCGCGACGGCGAGAGCTCGCCCGCAGAAAAGCGTTCGACGACTTCGGCTTCGAGCTTCAAGTCGAGCGCGCCGAGGTTGTCGGCGTCGCAATAGGCGCAGCGAATCAGCACGCGTTCGGGCAATCTCGCCGGCAGCGGCGCGCCGCAATTGCGACAGCGTGGGCTCGCACCAGCGCGTTCGCCGGGCAACGCGGAGAAGCCGAGCGTGAGCACGCGCAGCGCGGTGCGCCGCAAGAGTACACCGTGCACGAAGGAGAGCAGCGCGAGTCCGCAGCCGCAGAGGGCGAGTGCAAGCGCGCCGAGTCGCGGTGGTCCGCCGAGATCGCCCGCCATGAACGTCATTGCGGCGGCACCGAAGGTCGCGCTCGCGGCCAGCAAAATGCAGGCGATGCCGCCGCCGAACGCGAGCAGATTGGCGCGCCCCGGCCCTGGTTGCTCGCTCAGCGAACGACAGAGAGCCTCGTCTTTCTTGCGGCGCGCGCTGACCACGTCGCTGCTCGCGATGCGCTCGGCGAGGTCGCGCGGCACGTCAGATTCTGCGCCGCAAAACGCGCAGCGAACGCGCGCTTCGCGCGTCGGCGTGAGCGGCGCGCCGCAGCTCGTGCAACGCAGGATTTGGCGCGCGGACTTCGGCGCGACCGCGGCCTGCGCTCCGCGTTCGAGCTTCGCGCCGAGCGCGGCCGCTTGTAATGACACAGCGAGCGCGGCGATCGACGCGCGTTCATCAGCGTCGTCCGGCAAAAAGAAGGTGAATGATTTGCCGTGCGCGGGCTTCACGCTCAAGTAATTGGTCTTGAGCTCGATCGCGTCGGCCGCACCGAGCTCGTTGAGCTTCGCGCAGAAGCCATGTGACGGGCCGCCGAGCACGCGGAGTTCGTCGCTGGCGAGCTCGATGTCGCACGCGCGCACGCCGATCGCGCTCCCGATCGTGCTCACGACCCAGCTAAATTGCGCGAACAGCACGAGCGGCGACAAACAAAGCACGAGCGCGAACAGGCACAGCACGTGCGCCGCGGTTGTCAGCGCTGGAAACGGCAAATCCGGGGCCGTGACCGCGAGCAGCAGAGCAAAGCTGGTCGCGAGTAAGAGCCATGACGGCCACACCGCGAGCAAGCGAAACGCATGCTCACCGACGAGCAGTGGAAAGCGCCGACGCCGAGCCGCGTTCGCGTCGTTCATCCCGAGCTCGCAGCGTAGCTCGGGTCGCGATCAGTTGGGGATCTGAAAGCCCTTCGGCAAAGTGAAGGCGCTGCCGCTGAACGGCGGCACGTGCGCGCCGCGAAACGCGTTGGCCACGCATTGCCCGACCGGCGTGCCCGCGAACGGCGCCGAAACGCTGACCGACTTCACTGGGCCGTCCGGCGAGAACGTGACGGTCGCGGTGCCCGAGCCGGTGGGGCCGTCTGGGCGTTTGCAGCCCATGGCGGCGCTCGCCGCGTTGCTCAGCGCGGTGACTGCGGCACCGCGGTTGAGCGGCGCGCGTTGATCCGGTGGTGGAAGCGCGACCGCGGGTTCAGCCGGCTTCGGCGGGTCTGGCGGCGGCGCGACCTCGGGTGCTGGCGGCGGAGTGGGTGCTGTAGGCGCGGCTTCGGTCGAATCTTTCTTCGCGTCGTCTTTACTCGGTTTGTCGGGATGCGTGGCTCGGTGCGCCGCTGCCGCGAGCGCGGCCGCGTTCAGCGCGGTGCTCGGAGCGGCTGGTGCATTGAGACCCGCGGTCGGCAAACTATCGATGCTGATGCCGGCGGGGCCCGACGAATCCGTGGGATGCGCGCCGTTCGATGCCGCCTGCGCCGCGGGTGTCGCCGTTGAAGTGTTGAGAATGAGCGGCGTCGGGCCCGGCCGATGAGTGACCCAGAAAATCGCGCTCGCGGCGGCAGCGATGCCGCCGAGCGCGGCGAACAGCGGCAAGACGCCGCCGCTGCGAACTTCTTGTCGGTCCAGAGTTTGCGGGCGCGGCGTGCCGGTGCGTGAATTCGAAAACTGAGAGGTGCTGGTCGGCGGTTCCGAAGGCACCGCGAAGCGTGGCGCCGACACGCCCGAAGTCGAGCGATCGGGCGCCGCGGATTGGTCCGGCACCAGCCCAGTCGCGATCGTGCCGTCCGCGACGGTGAGCGCTTCGCGCAGCGCTTGGCGCTGTTGCTCGATACGCGAACCGAGCACTCGCTTCACGAGCTGCCCGACGCCCGCGTGCGAGATCATGATCCGCTCTTCTTTCAGATAGTGCTCGAGCGCGTCTCGGAATTCGGCGGCGGTTTGATAGCGCTCGTTCACGTTGCGCGCGAGCGCGCGCTTCAAGATCGCTGCCAAGCGATCGGGGAATTGCGGGTAGATCTCTTTCGGCGAAGGAATGCGCCCGTTCTTCACGAGCTCGAGCGTGTGCGCCGGATCATCGCCGCGAAACAGCCGTTCACCGGTGGTGAGCTCGAACAGCACGATGCCGAGCGCGAACACGTCGCTCCTGCGATCGAGGCTTTCGGCGCGTGCCTGCTCGGGCGACATGTAGCCGAATTTGCCCTTGATCTTGTCTTCGCCACCGACGTCGCTGTGGGCGGTGGCGTTGGCGACGCCGAAATCGACGAGCTTGGCGCGCCCGTCGAGCCCGACCAGAATGTTGTGCGGCGACACGTCGCAGTGGACGATGTTTCGGAGCTCGCCATCCCACCCACGCAGCTCGTGTGCGGCGTGCAGGCCCGCTCCGGCATCTGCAATAATTTTTACGGCGATCTCTG